>JAKVCH010000584.1 GCA_022447485.1 Polyangiaceae bacterium
TCGATATCGAAGGACACGCCATTCCTGTTATCGGTCTCGATGCCCTGCTGAAGAACAAACGTGCCTCCGGTCGAGCGCAGGATCTTGCGGATGTGGAGGCTCTTGCGAGCGTCCCGAAAAGTCGCAAAAGCGTTCGAAAGACGAAGTGAGCTCCGACGGCACATGCTGCCATGCAGAAGAGCGGTGATAATGCCTGTTTCGTCCAAGCAGTACCAAAGAGTTGTCTTCACATGCACATCGAGTCCAATATACTTCATGCAGTACTTCGATGGACCGCGTCTCCGTCGTGGCAGAGCACGCGGATCGGCTCGCCCGGTTTATTTCCTGCACTCAGTTTAGAACGCATGTGCCGTCCCGACGTGAGGAAGCAGCTTCTAGCTGTAGGTAGCTGAGTTTTTGCACCCTTGCGCTGGGACCTACTGCTCACAGCGTCCATCATGGCAACTAGGCTCCGCGCTGCGGTCGAACAGTTTCTAATAACGATTCCAGCCGCCCCAGAAGCGTTTGCCGGAATAGTAGCGTTCCAAAAATCGGCTTACAGGAACGCTTGCGTCGGCACTTCGGTGTGAAACCAGCCCTTGTCTCGCTTTCTCTATCTCTAGAACGGCCGGAGCCCAGCGGGATGCAAGCTTCTTCATCGCCCAGCTTCGCCTACTGACCAGTCACGCTTTCCGACTCCCAGGTTTGACGATAGCGAAACGCCCACCCAATGAACAGCGCTCTCGTAATGAAGAACACGACGTAGGCACGAACAAGGGGCGCGACAACATATTGCGCCCTACTGAGTTACTTAGGCGGGGTGAGATCGGGCGGCCCTCCCCACTTAAAATTGACACTGCCCGTTCGAAGCGACAGTACAGCGTGTCCCTGACATCGAGAACAATCTAACCACTCCCTAATTAAGGTCCCAGCTGGATCGTAGTCGCTCTGACTATCAAAAAAAAGTGGTGAGTTTAAATAGAATTGTTCAAAGTCATCTTGTTGCTCAAAAACCACCCAGACGGCACGGACGTTATTGACTGAAATCCCAACGTAGATCCGAGGACGGCTAGCCACTTCCAGCAGATGAGAGTTTCTTGAGAAGTACTGCTCCAATGCATTATCCGCCACGTGTACGGCTGCTTGATCGGGCGTCCACGTATAGCAACGAGCGTTGGCTGGACAGACTCCGGGTGATCCAGCGCGCTCATCCAGTATCAGTCTTTCCACTTTGCGTTCGAGACCGTCATTTTCGCGCGGGACCGCAGTGACACTTGCACGCTTAGAGCAGCTGCACGCAGTAAGCACTAGTAAGATACTGGTAAACGTTCTCATTTCTTCTTCGAATTCAATTTATACTGAATCTTACCATTCTCCCGAGTGATCCCGTAGTACATTCGTTTATTGAGGCGGTATTCTACGCGGTACGCGTGCACCAGCTCATGGGCCAGAATGATAAATGTGGGAGCACGGCGAAACCCTTTTTTTCCTCCAGGTCCTTTCTCAAAAAACTCAAGCTTGTTCTTTTCAAAATAGTCGTAATCTACCGATACACCTCCGATCCAGCGATCCTCTGTGCCTGGTAACGCCGGCGTAAACCGTGCAGGCTCGGTGTCCTTTTTTCCAGAGAGAGACAACGGCACTTCATACGCAAAAGTGAAGGAGTTCTAATTTATTGTCTCTACCCGGATTGCGCCAATGCCCGAAGGCTCAACCCCCTGAGGCCAAACTGTGAAATTGTCGTACTTCGCGCCCTTCCAACTGGTCACCCTGTCTACGCCCGACAAACCACTCAGGTCCGCACCTTCTAAACTCGCGTCGCTCATATTGACTCGCCCTCGTACGTTCAGCTGCAATCTGGCCCTTTGCATATTCGCTCCACGAAAGTCCACCATGTAAGCAGAGACGCCGTCCAAATTCGCTCCTGAGAGATCAACGTTCCGGAACGTAGCGCCGTCAAGCGATGCTCCTGATAAGTTCGCTTGACGCAACGATGCCTCATCGAAGCTCAACTCACAGCCTCCCAGTTGAGAAAAACTAAGATCCGACCGGTCAAGATTCGCCCCGCGAAAGGACGCAGCAGAACACCCGTCCAAAAATATCTCACCTAAATCCAAGCCATCAAGCTCGGCCCCGTTCGCGTCAGGTAGAACCAATGCAAGTGCCCAGGGCTGCTTCACAGCGACAGGCGGCACGAAAACGATAAGTGCGCCCCCCAGCATTCCAAGAGCCGCTGCACGAGGTTTCCCAACAAGCCGTACTGCTTGCGCCATTGCTTCACAAGCCAGGCGCCCCCAAGACCAAGACACCAAAGCAGGGAGCAACCACCAGGGCAACGCCGGCCAGACTCTAAAAACCGCTAGTGCGCCGATAGTAGCTGAGCAGGCGGCACCACCTG
>JAKVCH010000585.1 GCA_022447485.1 Polyangiaceae bacterium
GGAAGGGCTTTTTTGCGTCGAGATTGGCCAGACGTTCGAGCCATTGCGGACTCTGAACAGGTCTTTTACGAAGATTTTGGCGTCAACCAGGGAAGCTTTCTGCAAATTTTTGGCCCGCGAGCGTTCCTTTCGACCCCTCGGGCAAGGGCGAAGGGGCACTCACCTGGAGAACGCTCGGGGGATATCTTGCGAATGCCTGGCCTCTTCTGGGTGCGTGGCCCCGAAATTCTTTGGTCCCATCGTTTTCGTCACCAAGCCGATCACCCAGACTTCAAACAGTTGCCGGCGTTGGCGCGTGAGGAGGCCCGCGGGCTGGGCTCTTGATTATTCCGCCTGGCCAGTCGGGGCCGGCTCAGGCAAGGGCGGCGTGTAAAACGGTATGGTTCGCAGGTCCAGAGTCTGTCCGTGCAGTGAGGGGAAGGGATGGCCAACGCTAGGCGCGAGCAATGGAGCACCTCGTTCGGTTTCGTTGCAGCCGCCGTGGGGTCGGCTGTGGGTCTTGGCAACATGTGGCGATTCTCCTACCTGACTGCCGAAAAGGGGGGGGCGGCCTTTGTTGCGCTTTATCTGGTCTTCACTCTGCTCGTGGGTCTCCCCATCCTCCTAGCGGAAATGACGGTGGGCCGGGGAGCCAGTCGGAGCCCCATTCTGGCGCTTGAGCATTACGGAGGCCGGAACTGGCGACTCTTGGGTGGACTGTTCGTTTTGACGGGTTTTCTGATCTTGTCCTACTACTCGGTGATCGCTGGGTGGACGCTGCGCTACGCCGGGGAGCTGATTTGGCATGGTGTGCCCGCGAATCCCGGAGATCACTTTTCTCAAGTGAGTCAGGGGTGGAACGCATTTCTCTTCCACGTGGGCTTTATGGTACTCACGATGGGCATCGTGGCCGGAGGCGTAACCCGAGGAATCGAAAGAGTTTCGGTCGTCGCCATGCCGGCTCTATTCATTTTTGTCTGTGGTCTCGCCTTATACGCTGCGACCTTGCCTGGATCAGAAGCAGGATACGCCTATTACTTGAATGCAAACTTCGCAAATGCTTTTTCGATGGATGTCGTCGTTTCTGCAGCCGGCCAAAGCTTCTTTAGCCTGAGCTTAGGAATGGGTGCCATGCTCACATTCGCAAGCTATCTCTCGAGGCAAAGCGATCTGCCGCGCGAGGCAATTCGAATCGCAGCGGCGGATTTCGGAGTCGCCTTCTTGGCTGGCTTGATGGTCTTTCCCATTGTTTTTGCCCTGGGTGTAGAGGGCGATGTCAGTGAAAGCACGTTGGGCGCGCTATTCGTTGCTCTGCCCGAAGCCTTCGCCAGTATGGGCTTGGGGGGGCGATTCGTTGGGATTATTTTCTTTCTCGCCCTGATCGTCGGTGCTCTCACCTCGGCGATCTCGTTGCTTGAGGTGGTGGTTTCCGCGGTCGTCGACGGATGGGCTTGGAGCCGCGTCCGTTCGGTCGCGGTTGCCGGCGGGCTAATCACTTTGATGGGTTCTTTGGCAGCTTGGGATCTCAATTTGCTTGATGCGATGGATCAGATTGCCAACAATATTTTGCTGCTCCTTGGCGCGCTCCTGCTCTCGATCTTCGTGGGTTGGGTCATGAAGGAGGCGCCGGAAGAGCTCCAGGAGGGGGCCGGCCCGTTGAGTTGGGCGGGCGCGTGGCGATTTCTTCTTCGTTGGTGGGTTCCACTGGTCCTGCTTTTTGTGCTCTTTCATTCCGTTCCGACGACAATCGTCAACGTCCGAAGTCTTGTTTTCGGGTGAAAAGATTCTGGGACATCAGGAAATGATGAGACGGGTTCAAATCTTTTTGCACGGACGACCGTCAGCCCACTTCTCTTTTTGGCATTCATCTATATAGACCGCAAGCTGGTCTTGAGATGTTCGTCCGGGGTCGAATCTGGGTTTTCCCGGCGGCTGGATTCCAGGGTTCTGTGGGTGAAGCCTTTGGGGAACGCTTTGAAACGCTACTTCGCGTCTGGAAGATAGGTTTGAAAGTGTTCACCGAGATCCGAGTCGAGGTGAGAAGGAACTCGATAATACGTCCGGATGACGACAGAGCCATCTTCTTCGAATCGGTAGGTCTCGATACTTAAACCGACTCGGCTGTCCTCATCTGTTTTGATGTGATTTTCGAGAATCCACGCCACCTCGTTACCGCAAACGAAAAGCCCTCCTTCAGCAATTTTGAAAGTGACCTCTTTTTGGAAGAGGTCAAAAGACTCCACACAGCAGTGTTCGAATCCGTGCTTCTCGGGGGTTCCCACAGGGTCGAGCATTCGAAAGTCGCCCGGGGCAACTTTTCGCCAGTTTTGGATCCAAGCTTCCTTGTCGCCTGCGTTCCAAAGGGCGACGTAGTTACGGGCCCATTCGAGGAGTT
>JAKVCH010000586.1 GCA_022447485.1 Polyangiaceae bacterium
CGCACTCGGCCATTCTAGGGGCTTTTTTCAAAGTTGACAGGATGTCTTTTATGCCCGGTTGGTGAAGATCGATGGAGGGTGGCTTGGCAGTTTTGCTTTGTGGGAAAGGCCGCGGAGTTTACCCCTCCCATGCTTCAGATGAGACAGCCCACACACGAGATTTTGAGCGTTACGTCTGGAGAGCAAGTTCGGACAAGGTGTTCGACTCCCAGTAAAGTGGCACACACGCCTCCTCTTCGTCTTCTCCAGGAGAAAATGTTGACCCTGTACTGCGCGGCAACTAGCTTCGGCGCATGAGTTACACTCTAACAATTCGCCAATACAGCACTCAAAACTACAACGGTGAGCTTGAAGATTCGCCCCGTTTCATCACCGAAACAGGTGTCTACTCGATGCCCAACAGGAACATGCGTCCCGTGCTTCAGGCCTTCGAAAGTACAGGGCTTGCGACCGACAGTGCGAGCCCTGCTTACGAGCATGGTCAAGTCTCTTCAGAGAAACTTGAAGCGCAAAGCGGCGATCACGTGACCGCCGCTGAGTGTCAACTCATCGTACGTTGCTTCAAGGAGCTGCTCGCTGATGATTCCGAGATGGAGTATCTCTACGAATACCTTGATGTTGAGCCGGGACAAGAAGCGCCGGTGCTGTCCCTCTTGACAGAGTGGATCGAGTTCAACCGGATTGCCGCCCGGTGCGACGGCTTCATTGTCGACTAGCGCTCGACCGGCTCATGCACTGAGAATGTCGACGAGCTTGAGGTCCAGATTTTCTGCACCCGGCACCTCGGCTAGGTCAGCTCGCTTCACTCCCGGAAGATTCGAGTCGAAGACAAGAACATGACGCATGCGAGCGGCGGTGACCTGGGTTGAAGCAAACTCCACAACCTCTTCTCGCGCCTGGCGATTGACCTCAAAATCTTGCAACTCTGGGTGTTGAGCGTAAGTGACCACTCGCGCCATCTCATCCAGAAGGGTCTCTGTCTCTCGCGCGTAGCCAAGCCAGTGGTAGACGACCAAGTCGTCCCCCTCTTGGATGAAGACTCTCGACTGGCCCTTGGAAGGCAACTGCCACCCCGCAATGCTCTCGCGCTCACGCCACCGCGAACCAAACTGCAACAAGTCCTCAATGCGGCACTCCTCGCCGGCAGACTTCAATTCAGCTTGAAGGTTCTTTGCGAGAAACAACGTCATCATGCGCCCTGGGACATGATTGATATGCAGGGGACAGTTTGCCAACTCAAGCGCTGCTGCCGTCGGCAAACCTTCCAATCGCTTGAGAAACGCTTTTCTAGGCTTGGGAATGCCCTTGCTCTTTGATGGTTTGCCTGCCCAGCCACTGCGCAGTGCGATGCGTTTTTGGAGAAGAACTTCGGCGTCTGACTCTTTCGCATCGGCCATGGCTTCCCTCAAGTCGGGTGCTGGTTCCCCCAGGATCTCGAGTACGATACATGCTCCGGCCAACTTGTGCAGCACAAGCGTCCCCCACCGTGGCATGTTCGCGATAATACGATCCACGGCTGTCCGAATCTCCAACACGCTAGGTCTGAGTGATTCCACTCGATCCAACGAAAGAGCGGAATAGATGATCGGCCCATGATCGCGAGCAGCGTCTTGATTCCCCGTTTCCTTGAGAAACGCTTCGAGAGTTTCCACCCGATTTGGTCGCGTCGCGATCACACCTGGCCATGTCATATGCTCGTCCTACTACTTAACAGTGTTGGGCCGCAATGGGCTCTCACGTAACACTCTCGACCGACGGGAACCTTACTCGTTGGACCGCGGCGTCAATTTCGTCGCTTGTGAGATCTTCAAACGTATTTGTAAGGAACTCGCGCAAGGCTGCTCGAGTCTTGTCCTTGACTTTTTCGATCTGCTCAGGAGTGAACTTTGCCTTCCCTCCGGTGTACAGAGGCATGTCCATGCGCCCTTGGCGGATAGCTCCTTCTACTCTGACGCTTTGGTCACCAGACAAATCATCTGACGCGAGCATCTCAGTCAAGTTCTGGCCAAGGTTGTCCGTTGTCGCCGTAACCTTCGAGGCTGGAATCGCCCTGTCTCGGAATTCACTGGTCGTACCATCCTCATTGCGAACCCTTCGGCCCTGGCTGTACTTCACCTCGCCTAGGACCAAGCGTTCTTCTGAATCAGCAGTTTTCCGCCCGAGACCTGCAACGTCAAAGCCTGGATCAGA
The DNA here is from genome assembly GCA_022447485.1 of Polyangiaceae bacterium. Taxonomy (GTDB): domain Bacteria; phylum Myxococcota_A; class Polyangia; order Polyangiales; family Polyangiaceae; genus NIC37A-2. Next base: position 2,191 of record JAKVCH010000586.1, read on the forward strand.
AAGCCCTTTTTCACCACCGAGCTTCTCAAACTGCTGCTCGTAAATTTTGGCAACCCGTTTCTGAGCCGCTGCTTCGGCTGCCGGGGCGTGGGATTTCAAAACGACGACGGCCTTGGTAGGGGGTTTTTGAAAAGTTGCATGGTTTTTTTTTTTGCCCGGTTGTTGATGTAGGTGG
>JAKVCH010000587.1 GCA_022447485.1 Polyangiaceae bacterium
AATGGCCGTGCCCGGATGAATCTCATCCAGGCACAACGCGGCGCTACATTCCTGGGGACCCCTTCGTGCCCGAGGGCAAGGAGAGCTATTTCTACGGTAAGAAAGACGGCAAAGCGACGGTTTTTCTTACCCCTTACCAAGACCGTTCAGATCAACTCGACGAAGAATTTGAGTTCGTATTAAATACGGGGCGAATTGTGGAGCAGTGGCACACCGGCACGATGACCGATCGCATCGCCATCATCCGAAAGGGAACTCCACGAGGACACTTTGAAATGCATCGCTTTGATGCCACACGGCTCGGACTTTCTTCCAATCAGAAAGTAAAAGTAACAAGCCGCTATGGTACCCTTGAAGGAAGAGTCAAGGTGACGGAAAGTCCGCGCGTGGGCACTGTTTTTGCCTGTTTTTACGACGACCAATTCATGATCAATCAGTTGGTCACTGACAAGCGAGATCCCTTTTCTAAACAACCTGACTTCAAGACGACAGCAGTACGCGTGGAGGCTATTTCATGACTTCAGAAACGCTCTTGAATCTATTCGGCACGCTACTTTTCTTAGCGACGCTGGTCGCACTGTTTCTTGTGAGTAAAGGTGGGCTTGAGTCATGGCGAAAAAAGCCGGCGATTTCGCTCATATTCGTCACGCTCAGCGGTGCTGTTTTTTACAAGCTGATGGCTTTGATTGGCTTGGTGATTCTTCCGGCCGGTCTTGTCGCGGCGGGGAACTACCATCTTTTCGAAGGCACCCATGAGGTCAAGTCGTGTGAGTCTTGCCATGTAATGAAGCCAATGGTCACCGATATGTACGACCCTCAAAGCGACAGCCTTGCTGCCAAGCACTATCGCAATCATTGGATCAACGATCGACAGTGCTATACTTGCCATTCGGGCTACGGTCTCAATGGTGACTTCGCTGCCAAAATGGAAGGTTATCGACATATGGTTCGCTACACGACGGGAGTTTATCAAGAGCCCATCGCTAGCCGGACCGTATTCGATCAATCCTCATGCTTGAACTGCCATGCCAACACAAATGGTTTTAAGAAAATCAATTCCCATCATATTGCAGGCGTTCTCCTCGCTAATAATGAGCTAAGCTGTCTAAATTGCCATGGTGTCGCCCACCCGACGCGCCTGGAGCGAACGCCTGGGAGCGATGACTACCTCCGGCTGATGGGAGGTCTGCAATGAATCTCAGAGCAGAAGCATACCTCACTTTCGTCGCCTCGGTGATTACCGTCGTCTACCTGTGGAGTAATAATCCATGGGTCATGGGGGCATTTACTTTTGTAGCCCAGCCTCTCTTTGCCTGCTCGATTCTTTTTTATGCAATTGCAGTGCTCAAGGACATGAAAGCTGAAGAAAGAGGCGAGGACTCCTCCCAGCCATAAAGAAGATCGCTTTGCATGTTGGCCTGCTTTGAAACAAACCCGACCGACAGAAAGGAGCTTCACCGACTCACGATGACTGGCTTGTTTTAGCCACTTTTCGGGAAGCGCTCCCTGCGAACTGGATTTCGCGCCCGTCGTGCTGATAGGCCCTCTTGACGAAGCGAGAAACGATGAAACTTGGCCACTTATCGAAAAAAACCGTTCTTATCAGCCCTCTCATCACCGGGCTGTGCACTTCAATTGGCATCATCGGCTGTAGCGGTGCAGAAAATTCTACGCAGAGAAAAGACAACGGAAACGTAGAAACGCCGAGAAGCGCGACTTCAGAAAACACCGATCCAGGCGCTCAGCAGGTCACAGGGCCGGGTTGGTTGATCAAGTATGATCTCCAGGGCTCCAAGTTTTCCATCCGCGGAACAACTGCTGGCCTCGGTGATCAGGTCAATACTGTCGTCGAAGAGCCGGCCACACCTGGGGATGGTGAAACGGATGCCGACCTGGGCCCGGGACATATTATCCTCCGCTTCGCCGATAAAGATGGTGCTCCCGATCCATCTTCTACAGTGCGCATCGTTGAGTACGAGCTCTATCAGCACTTTCAAGTTGCAAGCGCAGTCACTGTGGAAACGAATTTAGTGGCCGTCATGAAAGACGCTTGCGGCGGCGCTCTTGGGGCATTCGATGAGACAACTCTCTCTTGGAACGAGGGACTCATGAATGGCGTAACATCCAAAGGCGCAGTCATCTGTCACGGCTCCCAAACGCTTTGTGATTTAGGTGGGCTCGCAGAAGGGGAAAACCCTCGCGACGTCACCGAGTCTCTACCCTTGAACCCTTTCGAGTTTCCCACACTCGACGACCTGAGCAGCTTCACCATGGCGGAAGTGCAGGTACCAGCCGGCGGCACGCAAGAGGAGCTCAGCGACACCTTTCTTGAGCTACTCGGCCGCGAGGTAGAGCGGACC
>JAKVCH010000588.1 GCA_022447485.1 Polyangiaceae bacterium
CCCTGCCCATCTCGAAGCATTAACGGAGCGTATTGAGATTTTTGGTGTCTTGGAGTTGCCCCAGGGACTGGTTGAAAGCCTGGAGGCTCGAGCGAAAGCCGCAACTGATCAGGAAGTGATTCAAGGTGATTTGATTCGAGCGGCCAAAATTTACAGTGACAGGCTCGCAAATATCGAGCGAGCGATCGAACTCTGGCAGGAGCTGGAGCAACGTTTTGGTCGCACCCATGAGACAGTCGTGTCGCTCGTTCAACTTTGTGAGCGAGCCGAGCGCTTTTCAGAAGTAGCCGCTCTTCTCGAAGAGAGTATTGCCAGTGATAGCGACGAGGCGAGGCAAGTAGAAAAGTTGGGGCACCTCGGGGATGTTCAAAGGCAGCGTTTAGATCAAGCTGCGGCGGCGGTTGCCACCTATCGTCGTGCTTTGCAAATCCGTCCGGCGCATTCGCCCTCACGAGCGGGCCTGCGAGCTCTGATGGACCACGACTCTCTCGCCCACGAGGTCGTTGAGACATTAGCGAAGGCCCATGGTGCAACTGATGAAAAAGAGGCGGTCATTGAACTCTTGGACGTCCGAGTTGAGCGTGCCTCGGATCCTCAAGCAGCAGGGGAAGTTCTCGCCTCAACTGCTAGTTTACAGCGAGAATTGGGCCGAAAGAAGGAGGCGTTCGAGTCTCTAGCCCGCTCATTTGCTCTCTCAACTAGTGAGGAAGTCGAATCCCGTCTGCACACTTGGGCCCAAGAAGTAGGAGCTCACCAGCGATTGGCGCAGGCCTACGGCGAAGCCGCAGACGCGGTGTCGGCCAATGAACGAAAATTCCAGCTTTTCGTTTCCAAAGGCCGGGTTGAGGCCGATATTTTGGAGGCTTATGCCGAGGCGGCTGATTCCTATCGTAGCGCTTTGAGTGTTGGTGACTTGGATGAAATCGTTCTGGCTCGCCTGATTGAAGCAGCTGTCCGTGGAGCAGACTTCGCCTTGATCGCAGAGGTGCTGATTCAAGCCAGCGAACGAAGCGGTTATTTGATTCGGTCCAGCTTTGAAGCACTCGAATCTGCTTTGAATGAAGTTGATCAGTGGGCGCCCTTTTTGTCCGCTTTCGAATCGAAGCTCCTAGCTGTCGACGATTTACCACCTCAACTTCTTCATGACCTGTGGCGCCAACTGGGGCTTCAAATTCGGGACCGTTTGTCGCATACGCCTCGAGCGGAGGCAGCGCTTTTGCAGGCAGTTGATGCATTCCCGCAGACCGAGTCCCTACAGCTTTTAGCTGATTTGCAAAGAAGTAGCCCGAGTCGCTCCCTTGTCCAGACGCTCCTCAGGCTCTCAGATCTATTGGGAGAGGACCTTTTGCTTTTGCAAGAAGCCGGAACCGTCGCTCTCGGGCTGGAGCCCCAGGCTGAGTCGACTCGCGAAATTCTCTATCGCCTTTTTGATGCCTCCATTAGCTGTATGAAAGAAAAGCCAGAGGCGAAAAATCAGGCCTTATGGTCCTCTGCAGAACTAGTGAAGATTTTCCGGGAAGTCTCGGATGAAGAGGCTGCTTTGAGTCAATTAGAGAAAGCCGCCGAGGCAGAGTTTTCTCCCGAGGAGAGAGCCGCTTTGCTCTTCGAAGCTGCCACTATTGCTGAAAGTCAGCAGCAAGTTGATCGAGGTATTCATCTCGCCGAACGGGTATTGGTTTTTGCGTCGGGCCATCGAGACGCGATTGCTCTTTTGAGCAAGCTCTTTGAGAGCAAGCAAGACTGGGCGAAGTTAGTTGCCTTAAGAGAACGCGAATTGGAAATCTTTTCGGAACCACCTCGATGCAACGAAATTAGATTAGATTGGGCTCGGATATTGGAGCTGATGGGAGCACCGAGTGCAGAAAGAGAGGCTTTGCTTCGAGCTAATTTAGCTATCTCTCCTGGCGATGAGGACACGATAGCCGTGTTGGAATCTCTCTTGGTTGAGAATAAAGAGTTTGAGAAGCTCTGCTCCCTTTTTGAAGAACAAGCTCAAGCGACTCGAGACGATAAGTCAATGTCGGCACGGCTCTATCTGAAAGCCGGAGAGCTGGCAGAAGTAGAATTAGACGATCGAGAGCGTCTTCGCCTCGACTATCGTGCGAGCGCAGAAGCTGAGCCGTCTGTTCGTTGTGTAGAGCGCTTAGCCGATCTAGCTCGTGAGTCGGAGCGTTGGAGCGACCTGGCTCGCTGGTTAAAGTTGCGTCTCGGTCTTGAGTTCCCAGACGAATCTTCAGAGACAGGCAAGCGCGTCGCAGTCGTTCATGAGCTAGCTGGGAGTTTGTTACGCTCTGATGACGAGAACGCTGCTCTCAATGTGCTGGAAGCCGAGATCGCTCAAGAGCCACATGCAACAGAAT
>JAKVCH010000589.1 GCA_022447485.1 Polyangiaceae bacterium
CCAACCCAAGAAGAAATGGACGCATTCTTCGAGAGTCACAGCCTGGAAATTGAGCAATGCTACATTGCCGGTACCTATTCCAACCCCAAGCTCAAGGGAGAAGTTCGAGTCACCTTCACACTTTCCCCCAGAGGTGATGTCACCGATATCTTTGACGACGACTCAGCTATTGCTGACGTAAGCGTCGTTGAGTGCGTGATGGATGTTGTATCGAGTCTCAGCTATCCGAGCGGAGGTACGAGCCCTCAAGAATACACCCACACCTTTCACTTTGGTCAGGACAAAAGCTGAAGCACTGCGCTTGGGCCAGACACTAGCACTGCGCTTGCGCCTGACATCGTTTCGCTGAAGATTCATTATGCCGCCCTTTCAGCCTAGGGTCACCGCGAGGCCCCGGTTTCAATACAGACTAGCCCTGTCGCACTCACTATTGCTCCTCGGCCTACCGGCTTGCGCGTCTCAGGGTGTGTTAGCATCGGATAGCTCTGTCTCAGCCGTCAATCAGAAGCAAGTGACGAGTAGCCTTCAAGCAGAAGAATGTAGCTCTCCGTCGATCGACCGATTACAAATTTGGGAAACCAATCGCGAAGGTCCCGTCATTCCTTTCTCTGGCTCGACCCTCATTCGTGAAGGCAATCAATACATCTCCCATGTAGAGTTTACTGGAGAGCAGGTCTGGCATGTCATGGTCGTTCAAGTCGACAACCAGTTTGAAGGGGCAGTTGATTGGACTTCCGCTCGGTATATTGAAATCAAATATAGCGCGACGGAGGACTTTTGGGTCCAGCTTCGACCTTCCTTTGCTTGGAACGGCGGCGCTCAATGGATCCATCAAATCAAGAACACGGACGGCCAGGAGCAGAGCGTGAGAATTCAGCTCCAGGAAGACGCTTGGACGACTCTTGAAGCCCTCGGAAGCCCTTCGCATGACTTCCGTTCCGCCTTAGCCGAGGTCAGGGGGCTTGTTTTCGTGGGCAATGCACCGAATATCATCAAGATGAGCAAACTGCGAATCGACGGCTACCAACCCACCTGCAGGTGATAGAAAGAGCTACAACTTCTCGTTGTTCAGACTCGCCCCTCTTCTGTAGTCTGTGCTAGCTGATCGCCTATGGACGGACCGAGCGAAAAGGACGAGATCTTTAAAGAAAAAGACGCCGCCCGCGGCTCATTTTCCTTTGACGAACAAGTAGCGCGCGTCTTTCCCGACATGTTACGGCGCTCCATTCCCGGTTACCGGCAATTACTGCAGCTATTGGGCCTCCTCGCCCACCAACGAGTGAGCGAAGGCGGCCATGTCTACGACTTAGGTTGCTCTCTCGGGGCCGTATCTCTGGCCATTCGCCATGCCATCGGAAACCGTGGGGCCCGCATTATTGGCGTCGACAATTCACCCGCCATGATCGCACGCTGCCGCGCTATCATGGATGCTGATAGCGGACAGACTGAAGTCGAACTGATCGAGGCAGATATAGCATCTACCTCCGTATCAAACGCCTCGTTGATCGTCTTAAACTTCACCCTTCAATTTATCGCTCCTGAAGAGCGTTCATCCCTACTTCAGCGTTTGGCAGCGGGACTCAACCCTGGAGGAGCTTTAGTTATTTCAGAAAAGGTGGCCGCTCCTCTGCCTGAGCAGGAACTCTTCTTCCGAGACCTGCACGACGCCTTTCGCCGGGAGAATGGCTACAGTCAAATCGAATTAAGTCGCAAGCGCAATGCCTTGGAAAAAGTGCTCGTTCCGGCAGAAGAAGAGACAATTCGCCAGGATCTCGAGCGAGCGGGACTTCGGGTCATTCCCTGGTTCCGGGCCCTACAATTCGTTTCTTGGGTCGCGATTCAATGAACACGCCGCTTCTTCAGAATGATCTCGAGCTGCTCGGCTGGGAGCATGCACGTCGAGAGCTCTACAAAAGCCGGGCTATCCGGGCTGACTGGAGTCGATTGACAGAACTCAGTGAATCTCGCTTAGCAGCTCATGGTGACTGGCCTCGTTTCGCAGAGATCGTGCGCAGTATCCCCGAGGGCAAGAGCCTAGAATCAGAAGCATTCAACCGCCCGGCTCCTCTTGCGATTGGCTCCTCTTCCAGGGTCGCTTGCTGGACCTCGACCCTGGAGAAACTAAGTCCTTGGAAGAAGGGCCCCTTTGATTGGAGGGTCAACTCTAGTTCCGCTGAGGCCGCTCTGAGCTCCCTACCGACACTTCACGAGGCGACTGAACTCGACACCACCCCTGCGCTTGATGCTGAATGGCGCTGCGACAAGAAATGGGATCGACTCGTTTCTATGGCGAGCTCCCTCCGGGGCAAACGAATTCTCGATGTAGGAAGTGGCAATGGTTATTACTTGCTACGGCTC
>JAKVCH010000059.1 GCA_022447485.1 Polyangiaceae bacterium
GGCCTGCAGAGCCGAGGCGAGGGTCTGAAAATTCAATAAAATTGCTGCCCATGACGCTTTCGACGGCTTCTCTGAGCTGACTTTCTCGAAGTCGAAAGTGCAGCGTGGCAGTGCTCTCTGGAGCCTCGGGGAACAACACTTCGTTGCGGCTTCCGTGAGTCTTTGCAGCTTTCAGCCCTGGTGACCCTTTTTTTGAGAGAGCGCAGGCCTCCTCGTCTGGTACAGTAGAGAGATTTGGTTGAGGCAGGGGTGGCGCCCCCCGAGTGCAAGAGACGACCTGACTGAAGACCAGGCTCGAAGCCAGCGCGCCCCTCAAAGCTGCCTTTGTGAAGAAGCTATCCCTCGTGCAGACCATCTCCTTAAGCTGTCTTGGCTGCCAGGAGGAAATCACCATGCTCCAGCTTCCAACGGATCACTGGAGCAATCAAGACCAGCTCATGACAGCTCTGGCTCGATAGAGCGTCGGCGTCGCCAGAAAAATAGAGCTGCACTCAGAAGACCGGCAAAGAAAGGCCAGCTGCCAAGAGCAAGCTGAGGGCGGCTCAGGGAGCAGCCGCTCCCGGCATTGTCTGTTTCGCCTGTCTCCAGTTCTTCCTGATCGAGTGCTTCCTGACTACTCGCTAGCGCACTACCAATCGCGGCTTGATTATCGGTGATGATCTCAGGGGCGCCTGCGGTGGCGAATTGTAAAACACGGCGGTTGACCGGCATTTCATCTCGAGCTTCAAGGCTGAGAGGCCAGGTGTTACCGGTGCCGTAGACTTCCTGTCCACTCTCGAGAGTCACTTTCCAATCACCCCCCGGACCGTCACAACCAATGCTCTGGGTCGCTTGATGAATATTTGATACATCCTCAAGATCGGGGTTGAAGTCGAAGACGGGATCCAGGGTCATCTCCTCAGAGCTCATCGTGGTGTAAAAGCGCGTGACTTGCTCGTATGCAGCAAAAAGATCTGCAGTATCGCGAATTGGTTTCAGCACATCATCTTTGATGCCCTCCAAGACGACGGAGATGTTCGTTGAATAGATTGGATCGTCTGGGGAGATTTCGTCGAGTTGTCCAGCTCCTCCGAAGCCATCGACAAATGATAGGCGGCCGGGATCAAAGTAGCAGTCGATGCAGCTGAGAAACTCATCTGTGGTAATTCCTTCTCGTAGCGGTACGTGCGCCGTGAGAACCTCCCTGAAGCCGTCGTAATCACTGTAGTTATTGATGAGACTGCGGAGAGCTGTTTCTAAATCCATTCCTGCGATTTCAAGGAGACTACTCGTGTCATCATTCCAGGTTTGAAAAATTTGTCCTTCGAAAGGTGCTGCCGGGCCCGACATTTCCGTGACGAAGCCCTGACCGCCGGCTTCGTTTGCAGCAGCTGTGACCACAGCATTGTACGAGGTGTTTGGGTTGAACCAATCAATCAGAGCCTCGTTGAGCTCCAGACCTCGGTAGTTGCTTGGTATGGCGCGGGCATTTCCAAGCACCCAAACCATGACGCCCATATCATCGTTGGCAGCCACGGCGGTGGGGCGGATAGGGATAGCTGGACGCCGTGCCCCTTCAATATCTAGTCGGATAGGTCGAATCGCTCCGCTGCTGACACCTTTCTGCAGCCGGAAAGCAATCAGATTGAGACCGTTCTCTAGGTAAGGACCGAGCACATCTTCTGTCTGCCCCGAGATATCGTAGCCATTTTCCTCCAGCCAGTTGAGAGCCGCGAGGGCGGGTCGCTCCAGATCAGGGTTCAGAGAGATGGTTTCATAATCATAGGGCCCGACAGAGCCCGAATCGACAACCTGGACAGAAGGGGGGCGATCCGCGGTTCCCTCTGATTCTGAGCGACTATCGAGGCCCGAAGTCCCGCCAGATGAACTTGCCGAGACTGAGCATCTTCCGAAGTCTTGGATGAGCTGATAGCTTGGGTTGCTCGCGAGCTGTAAGCGATCGAAAACAATCTGAGAACTGACATTGACGTCTGGCGTGCCGGGTACCGGTAAAATCCAAGCAAAGTTTTCGGCCTCTCCCTCATACTGGACCTCGACGATCTGGGTGACCGCCGCATCGTCTTGAGCGAAAATGATGCGCTCTGCTGCTTGATTGACGGGGGTCGCTGCCGAACAGAAGAAGCCACCACAGGCGCCAGCCGTTGATGAAGAAAATATGATGGTCGCAGCGGTGGCGCCAAGGAGGATTTTTGAGGCAGAAGATAATTGTTTCATTGAACGGTCTCTGATTCGAATTGTTACCAGCTGATCGGCTCTTTCGAGGTATTTGGTCTTTTCTTTCGAAAGACGATCCCATGCTTGTTCGTAACAGATGCACGATATGTGCCAGTCTTTGACTCTGTCAATCCTACTTGGATCGGTTAGTCCTTATTCAAAATGACGCTCAGGGCTTTCTCTCGACGTGGTTGTGCCACCGCTCCTGTGCCAGCTTGTTGCCATGGACTGATTTGCTTGTCTTGGTTGTCGAGAAACTGAAAGGGATCTAATTCCGTCGAGCCTTCGCCAGGTAGCATGTATTCGCCCGTACCATAGCCATAGACGCCTCGGACTCGCGACAATTCTTCTTTGGAATTGTCGCGTCGATGACAGGTCGCGCAGGGACGAGCCTTACGTGATGTAGTGTGCTGAAAGAAAGGAGCGAAACCCGGAGTAGAGCTCTCGCTTCTCTGTCGAAATCGGCCGCGGTGCCAGGCTTGATCGGCCTGAGGTGCCTCGCCGATGAGCAACTTACCCTCCCCCCCGAGAGCCGCTGAGCCCACAACGCTCAGCTGTACTTGTTGAGAAGCGATCACTGACTGGATTTTCCCATCAGCTCGCTGTCCGAGGAGGACTTGCTCTAGGCTTGTCCAGCCTCGTTCGGAAAGGGCTAAGCCCGGGGTGGACAGGCCAGTTTGGCGGTCGAGCCCCTCGAAGCGTAGATCGTAGGTAATATGACAACCAACGCATTGTTGATTGTAGGAGGTATGACAAGTGTCGCAGGTGAGAGAATCGGTATGAGACCAGCCGTGGGGATCTTCTCCCATGGCAACTTTCATCGGACTGTCTGCGGCGAGTTGGTCCAACATCGCAGCTGGTTGTCTGACGGGATGGTCTTTCCCATCGACCTGCCCTTTGAGGATGATTCGTCCCTCGTTATCCATGCGTAGATTCTTGAGCAGACGCCCGCCGGCTGTCCGGAATTGACCGTTTTTATCAGGTTGGAGCTCTTGGCGTGAGGTGCCGTGACAATCCTCACAGGCGATATCGAGCTGGGACTTAGCAGATGCATGCAGTTGACCATCCCCGTGGACATCCGAACCAAAGTGACAATCAGCACAGTGCATGCCCCGACTAAAGTGAATATCAGGCGGCGTTTCGTCGATATCGTTCCGAGTATCTTCGTCACTCACATAAAAGCCAGGTGGGCGACCATAGAGAGGGCGATCAATTGTTTCGGCATAGGGTGGTAAATCGTTGAACCCACCTTCGCGAATCCCTCGAAAGAGTAGGCCGATTCGTCCACCTTGAAAATGGCAGCTTGCGCATTGTTCACTGGGGATAGCAGAAGTGAGTTCATGGCTTTTCGGGTGCACGGGATAGTCTCGATCGACTGTTTGGTCTGCGCCGAGATAGAGACCGTCCTCGCCGTAGGGAAGATGACAGGCAGCACATCCCGTGGAGCGATACAGTCCCGGTGCATTATTTTCTGAGTAAGCTGATTGATGGCAATGGTTGCAGTTACTCGAGAGATAATTCTTGTAGGCAGCAACCTCCAGTTCGGAGTCGTCGCCGCTTTCAATAATTCCCTGAAGTTCGTTGAAGTCAGGCGCGCGTAAAGGCGTAAGAGAGCAAGAGGTGATCGGCGGTTCACAGGTGTCCACCGTCACATCCATGCTGCCATAGAGAGCGGTTCGATCTTCTTGAGCTCCAGCTAAGAATAGAGTCGGGAAGTAGTGGCCTGCATTGGTGGCCATCACGCTCGTCTTGACTGTTTCTGTGATTTGTTGATGACAGGTGCCGCAGCTTTGATCGGCAACTCTTAAATCGGCGGGATTGATGAATCTTAAGTATTCTGGAGACAGGCGATCGAGTTGATCAGCGCTGAAGTCTTTGATGTAGCCTGGAGGAGCCGGGTCGAGCGCCGTACCCCGAATCTCGGCCCAATCTTCAGGTACTGCGACATGGGCTTTCTCTTGTTCTTGCGCACTTTCGACGCCGCCGTGGCAGACGCTACAAGCGTTCCGGGGGAGAGGAGTGTGGATATGCTCGATTCCTGCGTGGCAGGACTGGCAACCGGATAGCTCAGGTGCTGGCGGAGCGGGCGAGCCGCAACCAATCAACAGAAAGGCTGCAGCTGCGAGAGACAAGGCTATGGGTCGAGTTCTCACGGTTTAGAGCTTGAGCACGACATAAAAGGTTGCGGTTTCTATGATACCTGCTTCACCGAAGAAGGTGATGGACAGAGAGGCGCTTTGGCCGTCGAGCTCGCCGCTCGTCAGAAAATCCGGGTGATCGCTCACGCTGATACCAATGTAGCTGTTCAGGGTTCCGTATTGTCCACGACACACAAAACTATTCCCGGAAGTCGTCGACGTGCCAATGGGATCGTCGAGCGCCAAAAGTGTTGCTTCAATCTTCTGAACGCTGTCGGGATTGAGTCCACTTGTTCTCAGATCGAACCCGAACTCAAAGCCTGCCTGGGACGCGAGTTCGATGCTGACGGTCTGGTTTTCAGCCCAGGGCGTGAATTGGCTGGCGGTGGCTGTTCCAAATTCTACCTCGATCATCCCGGTAGCAGCACAGGGCTCGGTTTCCGAATTGGTTGGATTGTTTGCGTCTGCGCCACCTAATCCACCAGGTGCGTCGTCATCGCCTGCATCTGAGCACGCGGGCAGAAAGCCAATCACGGCTACAGTTGTCAGGTAGAAGTAGAGGCGACGCATCTTAACAGAACTAGCAAGATCCGAGCCAAAACCCAATTGGCCAAGTGGGTGTCCATGAGCGCCGCACTTGCCAAACCCGAAGTCGAAGGCGGAATTCATCGAGCTTTTAGAAGAAAATTGAAGTGAGCTTGCTGCCCCGCGAGGTGATGGCGCTCAGGAGTAATACGGGTTCCGTTGCGGGTGCCGATTCTTTTGAAGTGAAGTCGCCCAGGCTCCCACAATTTCAGTTCTCTTGTCCTTCAGCTCGGATTGATCTGTTGGAGTCAGGTTTTTCGTGTTGTTTTCTGACGTCAGCGACCCCAAATTTGCTGAGAAGAACAAAAATTCAGCCGTCAGCCTCTTCTTTTTGCTTGGAAGACGGGGCAAACACAGCAGGTGTTTGCGAGCTTAGCCGAACGTTTTAGTTTTTGGGCGGTCCACTATCGAGTGAGAGTGATCATGATCACTCTCCTCATTGCTGGAATCGTTGGCAGCCAGTTGCCAAAGTTGAAGGTCGATACTTCTCCCGGGAACTTGGTCGCTAACTTAGAGGGGCATAGTGAGACTGAAGCGGCCTTTGAGTCTTACTTTGGTGGCTCTGGACCGCAATTATTTGTCGTCATCGAGTCGGGCGATATCCTGTCCGCTGAGTCACTCGACTATCAAGTCGAGTTGGAGCGAAGCCTCGAGAAGCTAGAGAGTGTTGGAGCAGTTCATTCTTTGATTAGCCTAGCTCTGGCTGTTCCCGTGTCGGAAGAGTTTGAGGCGGAGGATCCGATTTCTCCCGAAGAGAAGCAGGCTCGGGAGCTCGCCACGCTCATGGAGACAAAGGTCTCCGAGTTGACTCCTCGAGAGAGAGCCCAGCAGGCGGCTTTGAAGCGTCGAGGCGTTCCCATTCTGACTCATCGAGAACTCGACGAGAAAAAGAGGAAAGCGAAAGAAGCTGCTCTTGATGAGGCTTTTGAGGAGGCTGGGCCTGGTTTTCCGTCTCGGTCGACTTGGGAAGAGATTGCTCGCGCAGAAGATAAGCTTTTGCCGGATGGCATTTTTAGTCTGATGAAGAAGGCGAGCAAGCAAGATAGTTCGCCGCCTCGAAGCTATTTGGAGAGCAAAAATGCTGCCGAATTTCGAGCTGCCGTTGCGGAGAATACCTGGTTGGTTCCCACCTTGTTGAGTCAAGATAATCGGGCAACTTCTCTTGTTGTTCAGCTCGATCCAAAGAAGGTTGTCGATCAAAAAACTCGCCTCGCCGCTGTTGCCGCCGTACGTGAGTGCATCAGCGGCATCACGCCGCCATCTGGGGTTCAGGCAACTCTGGGTGGCGTTCCCGTGATACGGGAGGCAATTCAAGACAAGCTCAAAGAGGATCGCCGTGTTTTGAATCCATTGATGGGCATTGTTTGCCTGTTGATTTTAGGGCTGACGTTTCGTTGGTGGCCTGCTGTTGTTGCGCCGATCAGCGCGGTTCTTCTCACAGCCATAACGGTGCTGGGGGGCATGGCAATTTTGCGCCAGCCTTTGACCATCCTCACCAATATCATCACGCCTTTACTTTTGATTGTCGGGCTGAGCGATTCCGTTCATCTCCTCGGGCGCTATCGAGAGGAATTGGAGTTCACTTCCGCCCGTCAGTTGGCTGGTCGGCGAGCCGTACGCGCAATGATGTCTGCCTGTTTTTTGACCTCTCTGCCAACTGCTTTTGGTTTCGCTTCTTTGGCTATTGCGAAGACGCCGGAGCTGCGAAGCTTTGGCTTAACGGCGGCCGCGGGGGTGCTCTTAGCTTACTTGGCAACAGTATTCTTTGTTCCGGCGTTTGTGACCCTGATGAAGGCTCCACCCAGTGAAAAGCAGGAAGGGCGAGCTGGTCGCCTTGAAAGAGGCGTCGCTGTTTTGACTCGCTGGGTTGTTCTTCACGCGGGAGGGGTAGGGGCAGGAACGGTTGTTTTGGCAGGAGTATTAGGCTGGGCGACTTTTCATATCCGCGCAGACGCCCGCCTCTTAGATGCCTTCGACGAAGAGGACCCGATTCACCAAGTCACCATGGTGTTGCAAGAGAAGCTCTCCGGCGTGCGCCCCATGGAATTGATGCTTTCTTCTGATGCAGGGATTTGGACTCCAGAGAACGTCGAGGCCGTTGATCAGTTCGCGACTTGGGCGGAGCAGCAACCAGGTGTTCTCGCGGTGAGAACCTTTACAACCCCGGTGCACTTGATCCGCAAGCACCTTGTGGGAGCGTCTGGGCGCGAAGAGAATTCGTTTCGCGACTCGGCTCACCTCCAAGCTTATACCCAAATTCTACGTTCTGGTTCCGGCAAGGCTTTGGAACAACAGGTGACTGCAGATGACCAGCATGCTCGAATGACGATCTTTCTGGAAGATGTCGGAGTGCGACGCAGCTTGGGACTGATCGACGAGATGGAAGCGAAGGCTCAAGCGTTGTTTCCAAAGTCATTGGGATTTGCGCTCACGGGAGAAGCCTATATTGGCACCCGGGGCCGCTCCTATGTACTGCGTGACCTCCTAGGTGGCTTGGTGCTCGCCCTGATCACCATTTTTGGTCTGCTCAGCGTGCTCTTTCGCAGCGTACGATTTGGGCTTGTGGCGGTGCCGCCCAATGTCATTCCTCTTCTTGGGACGGGTGCTTATATGATGCTTCGAGGCATCGAGCTGAATTTAACCACCGTCATTACGTTTTCAATCGGGATTGGTTTGGCTGTCGACGATACAATTCACGTGGTAGCTCGCTTTCGCGAGGAGCAAAAACGCGTATCGAGCGTGAATGTCGCGCTGATTCGCGCAGCGCGAGGCACGGGGCGTGCTATCGTTGTCACAGCTATTTCCCTCTCTTTAGGCTTTGGTGTCCTTCTATTGAGCCATTTTGTCTCAGTAAGACAATTTGCTGAATTGATTATCATCACCGTCGTGAACTGTTTACTCGGAGCCCTTGTGATTCAACCAGCCTTATTAAAGTTAGCTTGCGCCCCTGCGCGCTTTCGACGCTCCGAGGGCTCCTCGCGCCCGGCTCAAGGCGGTACTCCATAAGTGAGAAAAATCCGAGCGTCAGGAAGCTCGGGTTAGCGGTGATTTCTGTGAATCAGACACCGCTCGACTGGCAGGGGAACAAGCAACGACTCGAGGCGGCAGTGCAGAGAGCACGCCAGGAGCTTGTTTCTCTTCCCAGCGAGTCGAGCTCTCCCCAGCTGGCAGGTATTGTCGTATCGCCGGAGCTATCGATTTCTGGTTATGGCTGCGAAGACTCTTTTCTCTGGCCGGAAACAGCCAAAAGAAGCGAGGCCGCCTTGGCCGAGCTCTTGCCGGCAACCCAAGGGCTGATTGCCATTTTCGGCCTGCCTTTTCCCTGGGAAGGGGCGGTTTATAATTGTGCCGCTATTTGCATCGACGGAAAGCTTTGTGGACTTGTCGCGAAGCAAAATTTAGCTCGATCAGGCATTCACTATGAGCCCCGATTTTTTCAACCTTGGCCCGCTCAGAAAAGCACCATGGTGGAGTGTTGCGGTGTGTCCGTACCTCTGGGAGATATTTTCTTCTCGGTGGGTGAGCTGAAGTTCGGTTTAGAAATCTGCGAAGACGCATGGGTCGAGAACAGGCCGGCTGCTCATTTAGCTGCGTGTGGGGTGCAGTTGATTTTGAACCCCAGCGCGAGTCATTTTGAATTTGGTAAACATGAAGCCCGTCGCGAGCTTGTATTCCAGGCCGTCAAAGATCACCAGCTAGCTTATGCTTATGTAAACCTTCTCGGCAATGAAGCCGGGCGCGCTATTTATGACGGCGATGCGATTCTCGCCGAATGGAGTCCCGAGCAGGGGGCGCTCAGCGTGGCTGAAACCCAGCATCTTTCTTTTTGCGACTATGGAGTGCTCACCAGTTTTTTGCAGCTGATGCCAGGCCGACACCCTCCTGTTTCCGAGGCGCGCCCCCGATCAACGTTGATCGAGGTAAGCGGCGAGCTGGCAAAAGTTTCTACGAAGGCAGAGCGACCCTTGCTTCTCGTTCCTATGAGAGAGAGCCAGAGTCCCGGAGAGATTGATCAAGTCGCGCGCCGTCAGGATGCCTTTGGTCGGGTCATTGCCTTGGCTCTTTTTGACTATCTGCGAAAAACCCGCTCTCGGGGGTTCGTCGTTTCCTTGAGCGGTGGAGCTGATTCTGCCACCGTATTGGTTTTATGTCGCTTGGCAGTGCGTTTAGCGATTGAGGAGCGAGGTTTCGACGGCTTTTGCGATGTATTGAGCTGGCTTTGGGACGGAGAGCTGCCCCATGACGAAGAAGAAGCGGCTCAGCGCTTGATCACGAGCGTTTACCAGGCGACTGAAAACAGCTCCAACATCACCCGCGATGCTGCGACAGCTGTTGCTGCAGCATGTAACTCGAATCATCACGAAGTATCTGTGCAGGAGTTTGTGAGTGGTTACACAGCTCTAGCATCCTCTGTGATTGGGCGTCCGCTGAGTTGGGCGACTGATGACCTAGCCTTGCAAAATATTCAGGCTCGGGCCCGCTCTCCTGGAATATGGCTGATTGCCAATTTGAAGGGTGCGCTGCTCTTGTCGACAAGTAATCGCTCGGAAGCAGCTGTTGGCTACGCGACGATGGATGGCGATACCTCGGGGGGAATTTCACCCATTGCCGGAATAGGAAAGCCTTTTATTCGCTCCTGGCTTATTTTCATGGAGCGCCTAGGTTTTCCGGAATGGCGGGCGTTGCAAGAGCTTGCCGCTGTCAATGCTCAGCAACCGACTGCAGAGCTGCGTCCCTCTCTCCAAGGCCAGACTGATGAGGGCGACTTGATGCCTTATGAGGTGCTTGACTTTATCGAAACACAATTGCTCCGAGAGCGTCGGGCACCAAGGGAAATTCTTCGGAGCTTAGAATCGGCTTTTCCTGAACAAGCTTGTGAGGATCTCGCGCGATGGTGTGAAAAGTTCTTCGTTCTATTCACTCGAAATCAGTGGAAGCGTGAGCGTTATGCTGTGTCTTTTCACGTCGATGAGCATAACCTCGACCCCCGTGGTTGGTTCCGTTTCCCTGTTTTATCTGGTGGATTGGGTTAAGCCGGGGCGTTGTCTTTCGGTGTGAATCTGCCTCGAGCTCTGCGTCAGGTCGGTTAGACTTCTGCCACTTCTCAACAAGTGCGTTGTGAATTTTCAGGGAAAGGAGGCTGCTCCTGACGGCCTGCGACATCTTGACGCAGTGCTTTCTGATGGGCTTCAGCTAGAGCGTCCCACATGAACTTCCGTCGTATCGTCTCATTGGTGTGGACTTTAGCTTTAGCTCTCTTTTTTGCAGCCTGTGGTTCTGAGGGGAGCTCTGCTGATGGCTCAGAAGGCGAGCTGAGCACAGATAGCTACGAGCTGCAGTACAGTCTCGAGCCTAGCCCTGCCCAGGTAGGAGAAAATATGTTGATGCTTTCCGTCAAAGATACTGATGGTGAGCCCGTTGCTGCCTTGCCGATTCGCGTGGAGGCTTGGATGGAGGCCCATGGTCACGGATCTGAGGCAACTCCTGAGATCATGGAAATGAGCGATGGGCATTATCATGTAGAAAACCTGGTCTTGCAGATGCCGGGCGTCTGGTCGATTACGATTGAATTGGGTCCCGAAGAAGAGGCGGAAGCTGTCAGCATTGAGCTGAATGTAGAGTGAAGCTCCGCTTTCTCTTCCTCTGCCTGCTCATTGTTTTCATGAGCGAGAAGGCGTTGGCTCAGGCCTGTTGCTCTGGCTCAGCTGCTAATCAATTTGGCATCGTGGCTCGCGGCAATCGTGCCTTAGTGGGCTTACGGGTGGGCGAAGAGTTCAGCTTCTGGTCAGCTAATACCCAAGGGCAGCTGAGTGCTTTTCGTGATGCAACCGTGCTGGACTCTGTTTTTACCCTTGGTGGAGGCGTGCGGCTATTCAGTCCTCGCCTTCAAATACAGGGCTCGCTGCCCCTGCGTCTGCAGTATCGCGCTTTAGGAGAAGAGCAAGAGTTTGCTTTGGGCTTTGGTGATGCATTTCTCAATGCACGCTGGATCCTCTTCGAGGATGATACAGAAGGCCTCATCGAATCGGGAAGTTGGGTTCCGTTCGTGGAGCCGTTTATTGGAATAGGTTTTCCGACGGGTCGTCCCCCGGCAGAGAGTCGGAGTCCGCTCCTTGCCGATGTTACGGGGACTGGTGATTGGCAATTAGCCTTCGGCTTACGGACTTCTCGGTACTTGACTGAAAAAGATGTGCTTTTTGCGAATGCTCGCTGGGGTCATGCTTTTGCCCGTCAAGTTGTGCGGTTGGGGGAACAAGAGCGCTTTCGACTCGGCGAAGAGTTGAATTTTCAACTCAGCTATTTTCATTTCTTTAACTTATTTTGGGCCCTTGGGGGCTCTGTTGATTACAGGGTTCTCACAGAAGCTCGGGCAGATGGACAAGTGGTGCCCAATAGTCAGGCTCGGCGTATGAGCGTCGGTGCCCAACTCTCTTACTTCTTTCGCTGGCCGAGCTGGCAATTGCGTTTCGGAGGAAGTTTTGACCCTCCAATCCCCGGTGTACAGGCGAACCTTCCTTATGGCGGGGTGAGTGTCGGTCTAAGTTTAGAGCGTCATTTTGGCCAGAAGAATGAATATCAATAATTTAGCTCCTGAGGCTGGCTAGTTGACGGCATCGCCCAGTCCGCGAATTGAATGCGTAGTGAATTCTTTTTCGAGTTCTTCCTCGAGTTCTTGTAGGGTCGCGAAAAGAGCCTCTCGGGAATCGCGCTTTGCCCCCTCCG
>JAKVCH010000590.1 GCA_022447485.1 Polyangiaceae bacterium
GTTCAGCCAGCCATTCCAAATAAGAGGCCAGAAAATTAAATAGCATTGCGGATAAATGTGAGAATTGATTCATTGGTGGGCCTCCAAAGTAAAGTTGCGTTCAGCAACGCGCAGCGCGTTCATGCGCGAAGGCTTTTCGGACGAATGGTCTGCCCCAGCAGAGCAAAGAAGAAGTTGCGCCCAAGCGCAAAGTCGACTGATTCGGTTTTTGGTTTGCGGCAGCAAATTAAAAATTCGTGCTGACTTTTTACCCCAGTAAAAATCAAACGAACCGTGCGAGGATTTCGCCGCCCTAGCGGTGAAAAGCTTGAGCGTTCGCCCACGAAAAGCCAAGCGTGCCTTGCAGGCACCGTCGAAGCGCCGAAGGCGCTCGACCAAGCTATTTGAGAGAACATGTCCAGTGTTACCCGAAGGGCAAATATTTGAGCGTTCAGCGCAAAATATGCACTCGCAGATGGCTTGGTCGAGCGCTGCTGCGCGTGACGGTGCCGGGTGAATGAGTTCGCTTTTGACGTTCAGGAAAAAGAAAGAACACAGAGGGCTTGCCCTGTGCCTTTTGATAGGCGTCCAGCCGAAAAACTGCACGAATACAAACACATAACGGACGTTCAGGGAGTATGTGTTTGACGGCGTTGGCTCAACGCCCCAAGGTGAGAACGTGAGCGGCGTTTGGTATCCAAAGATGGTTGCTTTGGATGGTAACCCTGAGCAGAACGAGATCTGTTTAACAGTTATGTTAACCATTGCGACTCTCATGCTCTTGAAAAAGCTTTTGTGCACGAGCTTCGCTTTCTTTCAGCAAGCGTTGATATCGTGCTTCGGTGGCTATTTTAGATTCACGGCTTGCACTGACTGAATTAGAGTTTGCGCCAACAAAAGCACCAGCTTTGTACTTCTTGATCAAAGTGAAAAAGTAAGAAACTGGGCTCTTTATAGAATCGAGTTTTCCACTCATTTCATCGAGTAGAGTTTGAACTACTACCGGTTCAAGAGAGCGAGAAAGTTCGAGCATAGACACTCGGTCCGGGGCCGAGATTTGGTCTGGCCATACGAACTCCGTAGTAGTAGTTTTTATTTCTTCTTTAGTACTTTGTATCTTTATTAGCTGTGGATCAGCCGTTAATGGACTATCGGCTCCCGATTCAGCCGCTGGCGGTTTTACCGTTAGTGGATTTTCCCCTCCGGTGAAATGACCATCGTAAGGCAGCTCATAAATTGTGTAGGCAGGGAACGAAAATTGGCCGTGTTGATTGCGACGCTCTTCTTTGCGAATGTATTTGAAATCGACTAATTCGTTCAGAATCCGCTTCGTTTTGTCATACCCAGCCGGGCTGCTTCTTGTGAGGTGTTTAAGAGAGATTTGCCAGTTATCTGGCTTCGCTAGAAGGAAACCATAAAGGCCGCGAGCCTCCCAGGTCAGCCGTTCATCCTCAAGGGGGAAGCGCGAGACGATAACAAAGTTTGATTCCTTGCGAACCCGAATGATGCTCATGCGGATTCTAAATCTTTAATCAGTTGCAGAATATCTTCGACCTTCCATGCCACCGTCCTGGGCGAGAGTTTTACAGGACTAGGGTAGGTGCCATCTTTTACGCCCATTAGCCAGGTAGTTCTACCGACGGGGATAATTGGTGGTATGTTTTTCTTTTGGTTCCCGATTATTGCTTCTAAGCGTAAATAACCGGTTTCAGGTATCGAATGTATTTGCATCACAGCGTATTTCCTCGAGTTGGTTCATACGCTATTGATTTAAAACGAATTTCTTTGAAAAATAAGTTCCCGGAACTAAGTCTGCTCTCAGCGGAACCAATTAGCTGGAGATCGTAGGTAATTTCTAACTTTTTCTTCTCTCCTTTTTCGAAATCCCTAATTCACCCCTCCCAAGAGCAAGCCTCTTTTTGATCGTATTTGCAGCAAGAAACCTCTTTTGCTTCGGGAAAAGGTTGGCTAGGTGGTTAAATATTATCTTGTCGTTGCCAGTGAATTTTTCCTTATTCTCAAGCTCTAGGGCATAGGTAAGGGCGGCGATAATGGTAGAATCAGCGAGACTGATATCGTTACTTTTAATCGAGTCTTCATGTACAACATCTAGGTCTTTTGTTTCCTCTGGTTGTTCCTCCGTGGCACTGGTGGAAACCTCCGATGTACACTTAAAGCCATCAGAATAGACTTTAGGCTCTCCTATGCTTAGCGTTGAGAAATCATAGTCCCCGAGTTGTGTCCGAATAGCATTTGAGACATCTTCATCGGTGAAGTACAGCTCTTCAAATACTCGCTCTATAGCGGAACGGTCTGCGTTCCCAATGCGTTCCGGTAGCCTAACGCAAGTTTGGGGTTCGAAGATTAAGAAGTCTTCG
>JAKVCH010000591.1 GCA_022447485.1 Polyangiaceae bacterium
CTTTTTACGTTGCGTTTGATGATACAGGTCGTTGGTTCCGGCGTATTTTTCGACTGAGCAGCTCTTGGAACCGCCCTAACCTCAACACGTCTGCCCCCCAACGAGCCGAGTAATTGACCATGAGAATCAGACAAATCCTCGGGCGCTCTGCTTTATGGCGCTCGGCCTTTTTCATCAGCCTAGCCACTCTCTTGGACGGGCAAGCTCAGGACATTTTTGCCCAAGAAGCGACCGAGTCTGAGCTAGCTGACCCTGGAGATCCTCAAACTCCCACTGGTAGCCCAGAGGGTGACCTACCCGCTGAGTCGAATGATCAATTGGATCCTCAGGCTCAAACAGCTCCCACCAACCCGCGCATTCAGGAGTACTTTTCCACCATACTCAAGCAGCCTGGAGGCTTAACCTCTGATGAGGCGGCCACAGGCGCAGCGAAGATTAGCCCTCGAGCCCGAGCCGCACAAACCCGCGTGGCTTCAGCGAAGGCGCGCGTTCGAGAAGTAAAATGGTCGTACTTGCCGCGGCTCACCTTGAGCGCCGGCTACACAAAGCTGTCTCCACAACCAGACACCGGCGGTGACATCCAGGGCAGCCTTGTCGGCACAGCAGCCCCTCCCGGGCCGATTCCGGACGGTACGGAGCTCATCGCCTTAGATGCTAGCCAAGCATTTCAATTAATCACCGATCAATGGTCCCTGAATGCGGGCATAACGCTGCCGATTAGCGATTATATCCTCAATCTCAGCAAGGCCTTAACCGGCGCAAAAGCAGCAAGAGAAAGTGCGGAACTGAACGAGCATGCCGAACGCCTCAACGCTGCGGTCAACGCTCGCATACGCTACTACAATTGGGTGCGAGCTAGACTCGATGCTCGCGAAGCAAAGAAATCCGTCGAGCGAGCCACTCTGCAGCTTGAAACGATTGCGGCCCAGGCAAAAGCGGGTCTCGCCTCGCGAGCCGATGAATTGCGCTCAGATGCATTCTTGGCAAGCACGGAGCTCGATATGCGCAGAGCCCGTACCCGGGAAGCCGTCGCCCTCGAGCAATTGAATGTATTGGTGACTGGAGGTGAAAAGTCGCAGCCGAATTGGCAAATTGGCGAAGCTATCATTGTCGCCCCGCCCAAAAGCTGGCGCGAGACAAAGAGCCTGGACGAACTACAGCAAGAGGCACTCAGCAGCCGTCTAGAGATTCAGGCGCTCAGAAGAAATAGCGATGCGCTTCGAGACAAGGAAAAGGTCGAGCGTAGTCAGGCTTATCCGCGCCTAGAAGGATTCGCCAATGCCCAATACGCCAATCCAAACTCACGAATTGTGCCCCAGGTCGATGATTGGCTCGGAAGCTGGGATCTAGGCTTGCGAGTGAGTTGGACACTGAATGATCTCGGTGTGCAGTATTCGCGGGCTGCCCAATCGGCGGCAGATGCCGCTCAGGTGGAAGCGCAAGTTCAAGAGTTAGAGTTTGCTCTGCGGACAGAGGTACTTCAGGAGTACCGTACCCTGCAGGAGTCCAGTCTGGCGACGGCTGCAGCCCAACGAGGCTTCGAGGCCACGGAGGCGGCTTATCGTGACCGTGTAACTCTCTACCAGGCTGGTCGAGCCACGTCCTTGGATCTCCTCGAAGCAGAGACAGCTCTCGTTCGATCACGCCTTGACCTTGTCGCGGCGTATATTGGTCAGCATATTTCTCGTGCCCGCCTCGATCATGCCTTGGGGCGTGATATCAACCCTCAATACTCCCGAAGTTCGGAAAAGTAGGCACTAGAAGAATATGGTCACTTCATAGGTAGTGCCCTCTCGCGTCTCGCTCAATTCGAATTTCGAGCTGCGAAAGATCTTCATCATGGCGCCGTTCTCGGTCAAAACACTGGCAGTAAAACCGTCCAGGCCACTCGTTTGGGCAATCTGAGAGAGTCGCAAAAAAAGCTGAGCCCCCAACCCCTGACCTTGATAGTCGTCGCCGATTAAGACGGCTACATCAGCTAGGTTCGTCTCATTTGAAGCGTGATAGCGCCCCACCCCAATAATTTCTGGAGCTTGCTCCCCCTCTGGAATTGTCTCCAGCACAAGAGCGACATTACGCTCGTCGTCAACGCGTAGATAATTCAACAGCTCGCGATGGGATAAGTGTTGCCGAGGACCTAACCAACGGCGGCGAATTGTTTCATCGGAAAGGCTATAAAAGAAAGCCGCCAAAGCTTCTTCATCTGTTTCGCGAATCGGTCTACTTAGGATCTCTTGGCCAGGCTGACTCGTCAACTTTGATTCATGATTCGGGTCATAGGTGGAACGAGGAGTAAATTGGTCGGCAAAGACGTAGCGGTAAAGCTTTGCATCTTTCAATAGCCTCT
>JAKVCH010000592.1 GCA_022447485.1 Polyangiaceae bacterium
TTTCGTTGTTGGAGGGAGCCCCGGGAGAGCAGAACTTCGCCATCAATACCGTGGTGGAGACCAACATCGCGGCGAATGGTTCGAACTGAACCATCCAGAGTGCAAAGCGGGAGGCTCTGACCGCTCCGTGGCTAGAGCCTCTCATGCGGCTACCAAGGAAAAGCGTCGACGGTACTGACCGGGGGTGATCCCGAGCTCCTCTCGAAAAACTCGACGGAAAGCGCTGGCGTCTTCGTAGCCCACTGAGAAAACGATATCGTCGACCGCTTTTCTGGTCGTCTCCAGGTACTCGCAGGCCTTTTGAAGCCTCAGTTTGCGAAGGTAACTGGTTGTACTTTCGCCGGTGACAGCACAAAAGCGTCGCTGAAGTGTGCGGACACTGAGATGTGCGGATTTGGCAATCTCTGCATTTGAAAGTGCTTTGCGAAAGTGACTGTGTAGATAGCGCTGGGCCTTGGTGACGGCTTCGTCTCCATGGTCCAGTTTGGGCTGAAACATGCGGTAGTACTTTTGCTCGCGAAGCCCAGTGTCCACCAGGAAGTACTTGCCCATTGTTGCGGCGATGGAGGGTGAGGAGAGTCGGTGAAGAAGCAGGAGCGCCAAATCGAGCCAAGCGGTGACACCCCCTGCGGTAATGATCGATCCCTCATCGACTACCATAGCCTCCTCCTCGAGTGTGACGAGTGGGTACCTTGTCCGAAAGGTGTCTGCGAGTAGCCAGTGAGTTGTTGCTCGTTTTCCGTCGAGCAGTCCCGCTTCAGCGAGAAGAAACGCTCCCACGCAGGCCGAGGTGATCAGGGACTCAGCTGCTGCTTGTTCCTGTAACCAGCGAGCAGCCCCTTCAGAACATTCATGGGCGTTGGGGGTCTTGGATTGGGGAGGCACGATGACCACATCCAGGTTGGCATCCTTACGCAAACGACGAGCTTTCATCCCTTGGGGGACAAGCGTCTGGTCCTCACTGAAGAGAAGGACCTCAAAGGTCTTGATGGTGCTCTCTCGACTTCCCACCTCCGTTGCTGCTTCGAAGAACTCCAGGATTCCGTGGACCGACGAACGGAGGGTTTTCCCGTACAAAAGCAGGCCAATTCGCAAGTTGTCAGACATGTGGCGTATTCTGCATTAAATTTGTCACATGCGCCACTGATGCTTGCACGTTGCCAGGGCTACTCCAGAGACATGGAAACAACAGCACTCATCCTCATCGACATTCAGAACGACTACTTCCCAGGCGGAGCTCTACCCTTGGTTCAGCCGGAGCAAGCGGCGGAGCAAGCTGGTCTGCTGCTCGACGAGTGGCGAGCCAAGGGACAGCCTGTCATTCATGTCCGGCACCACATGGCTCCAGGGGTCGAACTGCCTTTCTTGCGGAAGGGTACGCCCGGCGCGGAGATCTTTGCTCGCGTCGCTCCGCAAGGTGCAGAGCCCGTCATTACCAAGCACTTTCCGAGCGCTTTCACTGGCACGGAGTTAGAGGACATTCTGGCTCAGTCAGGGGCCAAACGTCTCGTGATCGCCGGCATGATGACGCACATGTGCGTGAGTGCAACGTCTCGTGCCGCTATGGAGCGGGGCTACCACGTCACGGTGCCAAGGGATGCGACGGCCACTCGCGACCTGGAGGACGGAGGGGAAGTCGTACCAGCGGTTCTTGTCGCTTCTGCTCATCTCGCGGCGCTAGCTGGTGGGGTCGCGGACGTCACCACGACAGCAGCAGTATTGACGTGAGGAAAAGGGGGTTCCTGAAGTAGGGCCTCTTAGGCTTCCAGTTTCTTCAAGCGCTTGTCGATAAAGAAAGGACCCGCGGGCAGGAGGGAAGCCATGATGACGGCTCCAGCGTCATCCGAGGAGAGCTTCTTCTTGCCCATTCCCACCAGCGCGAGTGCGCCAAGCGCCAGAAAGAGACCGCCGTGGATCGGGCCTAGAACCTTCACTGCAGTTGGTTGTTCAGCCAGGTACTTCAGGGGCATTCCCACCCCGACCAGGGCAAGGAAGGAAACCGCCTCGACGTAGCCAACGATTCGTACCCAAGCGATGAAGGTGCCCATGGCTCAGACATAGTCCGAAAGCCCCCCCCTTTGCCCAGGCGGGGGCGGACTGACTTGGAGGTCAGCGACTGGGGAGCCAGTGGCTGGAGGCAATAGCTCAGTCTTTGACGAGCTTGGTTTCTTGCCGCCCTGGAACCACTTTGCTCTGCTTGTAGAGGGTGCCGACAGCGGCCTTGAATGCCTTTTGAGCCTAGGAATTCCAATCGCACTCGGCCGTTCTAGGGGCTTTTTTCAAAGTTGACAGGATGTCTTTTATGCCCGGTTGCTAAGGTGGCTGGCGAGGACTTACTAAGCTTCG
>JAKVCH010000593.1 GCA_022447485.1 Polyangiaceae bacterium
CTTTTCCAGTGAATGAACTCTTTACCGAGCACCTTCCCAGTTTCGATGCTGTCATTCTCCAAGATATTGATGCACGACGCTATGGGCTCGACGTCCACTTCGAATCCTTGAGTCGCTACGTACAGGATGGCGGCGGACTAATCATGGTAGGCGGCCCGGAGGCTTTTGCCAGCGGTGGTTACGCAAACACGGCTATCGAGGACGTTTTGCCCGTTTCTTTGCATCTGGGCGGAAAGTTAGTTGAGCGCACCCCTTTTACGCCCCAGTACACAGCTGTTGGAGCGGTAGCGGCTCCTCTAGGTCCGTTACGTGAGCTGTTGCAGCAGAAGTTGCCCCGTTTTTCAGGAGCGAACCTCGTTGGAAAGGCAAAAGAAAACGCGATTGTTCTGTGGGAGCATCCGTCCCAGAAGCCTCTTGGCAACTTTGGTCCGGCCTCTCTTTCTTCCCAAGAGAAATCCCTTGAGGCAGACTTGAAAATGCCCGTGTTAACTTTAGGTGAGTTTGGTGATGGGAGAAGTATTGCTCTGACTGTCGACGGTTCTCATCGTCTTGGCTTTGGAAAGCTTGGTGCGCAAGTGGCAGGAAAAGGTCACGGCGCATTATGGGAGGGGCTTTTGGGTTGGTTAATGCGCGACCCACGCTTTGAGCCTTTGCGCATTCGAACTCAAGGCCCATGCGAATCCTCTCAGCCATTTCAGCTAGAAGTGAGTAGTCTGCCTGGCGCAAAGGATATTCAATTTAGCGTTGAATCGCTCGCAGACGCGACGCGAGTCTCTCCCCAACAAGTAGAAAACCAAAGCCATCGGCATATTTTCACCGTTCCACCTTTAGCGGCCGGAGCGTGGCTGGCGCGGGCTCAAGTGGGCGATGGCCCAGCGACCAGACTTTTCTTCGCGTGTGAAAAAGGAGGCGCTGCTTTTGGCGAGACCCGACCAGACTTGCCTCGCCTGCGCGAGTTGGCTCAGGCCCGCGGCGGTGAGTTTTTGGAGGCTGGTCCCATCGGCTTTCCACGACCCAAAGCGCAAAGTGTTGTCCTAGCGAAGACTGTTGACGAACTTTTGCCAGCCTGGATTTGGAGCTTATTAGCGGGCCTTTTTCTTTCGCTCTCTTGGTGGTTTCGGCGTTCAGCGGGGTACCTATGAGATTCTCTCGCAAGTGCTGGCGAGTTCTATTTCCTCTCGTCGCGGGCGGCTTATTCATCTCAGTGTTTCCCAGGGACGCGAGGGGGCAAGTCTGGCCTTCCGAAGTTCAACAGCTCGCCGAGGCACTGACCTCTGAGGATGTAGAAAGAGAGCTACAAGCCTCAGAACGTTTGCCGCGACTGACCCGAGCTCAATTAGTCGAGGTTCTCGTTCCCTGTTTGCAAGCCTCTTCTTCAGTCGTTTTGGGCCGTTGTCTCTCTGAGGCTCGACGAGTGAATCACCCAAAAGTGAATCGCTCTATTTTAAGCCTGAATGCTCTAAAGTCACCAGCGTTGAGAGCGGCACGGTTGGAAGCTTTCTCTAGCTTGAATGAAAGTGGGGCTGCAGAGTTGGTACAGCGCGCGCTCTTTGATGCCGAGCCAGTGGTGCGAGAGGCGGCCTTGAGAGTATTTGTGAGAGCGGGGGACGTCGGAGGTCCAGACGTTTTACGTCAGCTTTTTATCAGTTTAGCCGACCCATCTCCCGAGATAAGGCGTTTCAGTTTGGTCCAGTTGAGCACCATGGCCGAAACTGATGTTGCCGTAAGTGTCGCGGCATTGCTGTCTGATCCAGAGGCAGATGTGCGCCAGGCAGCTGTGCAGAGTCTGGGGGTTATCGCTCCTCTGGAACTCCTTGCATTTTCCCAGGCTCTGCATGATGAGAAAGATCCTCAGGTCGTCGAGGCTTTTCTCACAGCGCTCGTCAGCGAGGGGTCCCATGCAGCATGGGGTGAAATCGCTCATTGGGCGCGTCATGCGGACTCCTCTTTGGCGACCCTCGCTTGGCGTCGTCTGGCCCTCCACCCGGCAAACGAAGCCCCTTTGATTCGCGAGTTCTTAGATTCTCTCGCTCCGATTCACTTGCCGGGGTTCTGGAAAGAGGTGGGGTTTCAAGGGCCGCCAGCTCTTACGCCGACTTTATCGACCCTGGCCCAAGAGTGCGTGAGGAAATATTCTCCACCCCTTGGGTGGCTCTGCTCAAGGATAGCCGGTCGCGGCCTGCAGGGAGCTCTGAATATTTTCGACGCAGCAAATGAAGGTGCTCTCGATCAGAAAGAAGCTCTCGCCGCGATTTCATTGAGCTCTGGGGCGTTTGACGGGGAGGGGTCCGGGCAGGAACTACTTCTTTTCTTGCTCGGCACTCTAAGTTCCACTGATTATCGTCT
>JAKVCH010000594.1 GCA_022447485.1 Polyangiaceae bacterium
ACGACCGTTCTGACAGGTGGCCTCGGAGTAGGTACCCGCGTGTTTGATGGCCGTGCGCGGCAGCCGGGGCGCGAGTCGAAAAGGCCCCGCGGTTTGCCGCCAGGAGCTCCGGTACCTGCAGCGGCGCGGGCAGCATTCCCAGGGTCTCTCGCCGCCACCGGATTGAGCTGTGCGTACACGGGTGGCGCAAGCCTGTTGGCATGTGTGCGTCCCGCGATTCCTCTGGCGAAAGCCGCTGGAGAGCTGGGACGCGCCCAGTTATTAGAAGAGATTGCACAAAGAGGTCATCTCGCCTTGTCAGAAGGTGCGACTCGTCGCTCCCTGTTGGCCGAGTTTGGAGCAGTTGAGGGGGGCATCTTCGGAGCGGGAGATTTATTACCTATCCCGGCCATGGATTGTGCACCGATCGAAACTGAGGATGATTTTCGGCCTGCCTGGTATTCAGATTCAGTCAGAACCGCGGAAGGGTTAGGGCCAATGCATTCAATCGTGGCGGTCGATATGTCTGGTCTTTTTGCGGGAATCTCGTTCTATAAAATGACCGAGGGCGTTCTGTGGCCTTCCTTCGGCGTCACTCTTCCGGCCCACGCATTGCCAGTGTTTCGTGGAATGGAACGTACTCCGCCAGGCAGTGTTCTTCCGACGGCCACTACTCTACGCTTGACCAAAGGGGCTGAGGGTCAAATACTGTCGATTGAGGCACAAGGTGGTGAGTCTGAGGCTGCTATGCGTATCTCACTTTCCCGGAGCCCTCACACAAAAGAGGTGTTGAGCGAGCGTACTCGGGTCTCTTAAGCACACCGAGGTAATTCATCAGCCCAAATTGAAATAGCCCCCTAACCAAGACCGCTCGCGGTAGGTAGGAGGTTATTTTCGTGACTAGTATCAGATCTCTTCGCATAGACCATTTTTGGAACAGCGAAGAGGCTGGTAGGTCAGCAACTTAGGAGATTTTCACTCCGTTTTGCTTCGCATACGCCAGCAGACCTATCTTATCGATGGTGCGCAGGTCGCTTGTGGCTACCTTGAGACTGACGAAGCGTCCGAGCTCAGGAACCCAAAGACGGCGCCGCTGAACGTTCACGTTCTGCCAGCGTGGCGTATGAATGTTGGAGTGGGAGACGTTGCGCGCTCGAAGGCGTCGCTTACCAGTGATCTGACTCTTGGCCATGGGAGGGCGGTTACTAGCTGACAATCTTGAGTCATTCAAGTTAATTCTGGATATTTAAGAATTTCTTCGCTGGACGAATCTGGGTAGCTGCGCTTTTTGCTACTAATCCAGTGAAATGCGACAAAAACGGTCTCATTGGGCTGCGTGGACAAACTCGCCTTGTATCCCTCGGGCGCCGAGGGCACCCAGTTGGGCAACTAAAGAAGAGCAAAAGCGAGTGATGTTGCCAAAGCCCGTATTGGGCTTAAGAGTGAGCTCGTCCATGTAGAGGCGACGGGAGAGTTCCAGTTGGAGCGCATGAACCCCTTCGTCTGGACGGCCATAATGCGCGGTCGAGTAGCCGCCCTTGTAGGGAGCATCGTGTTCCAGACTGAACTTATACTCCTTGGCCACTGCTTCTATCGCACGGAGCGGTCCTGGACCGGTGCTCGTGCCCCCCTGACTTCCGGGAACAATATCAGCGCGGCGTTCTCCAAATCTGCCGAAAGAGGGCATCGAGTGACCACACAGAAGGACGCAAAAGCCAAATTGTTTTTTGATGGTCTGAATCTCATGCCTGACAGTCGAATGATAGGGCTTGTATAGGCCGTTCAAACGTCGCTCAATCTCTTCACTCGGAAGGGGAGCGGAAATAGCTGGTCTACCGTCAGTGGTACGCCGCCAGACAACACCATGAGGCGCTGATGGCGAACGGCCGTGGGCAGTTGTGTGAGAGTCAAGATCATCGACTCGTCGATTGAGATCTACGTAATAACGGCTCGCTCGAGAATGAATAAGAGTTGCGCCCAAACCGGGAGCGCCGTTAAAGAGTTGAGAGACGTAAAGGTCTGCGTCTTGTCCCAAGCTGCGTCCGGGCGCTGTACAATATGCCAGCGCCTGTGCATCCATCTCCAGTCCTGCATGGGGCACTTCTACGAGCACTGGGATTGCTGGCGCCTGGGGACGAACCACATCAAAGAACATGGCGGAAGGTTATGGCAGAATCGTGGCTGAGTCGATGGAGATGCTCGTATCTTTCTGCTTAACCCCGCGGGTGATGTTTGCGGTGTGCAGTCTGAATGTAATCCTTATCAAGGTGGGTGTAGATTTCTGTGGTCGTTATTGACACATGGCCGAGCAAGAGCTGCACACTACGTAAATCGGCACCTCCTTGAAGAAGATGGGATGCAAAGG
>JAKVCH010000595.1 GCA_022447485.1 Polyangiaceae bacterium
TTCTCCTCAGGCCAATGAAATTATGATGCGACTCCATCTCTCATTCTATTTCTACGGCCATATTTGAAAGGAGAGAAGCTGAGCAGCTATCTTGCTGTTTTTCGCTAAGACTGGAAGCCCAGGCGTGATGGGTGATGCTCAAGGTCAACGAATGGGGTCCGGCGCGCCTCAAGAGCTTCTGATGCTCGAAATAGAAAAACCCTCTCGTTTTAAAAAAGAGAGGGTTGAAAGACAGCATTGGTTCGTTGACTCAACAGAGCCTAGCTTGACTCAACAGAGCCTAGCTTGACTCAACAGAGCCTAGCTTGACTCAACAGAGCCGAGCTTTACTCAACAGAGCCGAGCTTTACTCAACAGAGCCGATCATCTCGCTCAGATATCGCTCTTCACCGACCTTCTTAATGATTTCAAGGTGTGCCTCCAACCAATCAACAGATTCTTCTTCATCTGTGAGAATCTGCTCTAGGAGAGCGCGGGAGCCGTTGTCAGCAGAAGAGGCTGCAGCTGCGACCCCCCGGTTCAGCCGGTCGACCGAGGTTGTTTCTACTTCCAGGTCTACCTGATGCATTTCAGTAATGTTCTCACCTACTTTTACTGGATAGAGTCGCTGCATATTCGGCACACCCTCCAGGTAGAGAATCCTCTCAATCACCTTGTCAGCGTGATTCATCTCCTCCATTGACTCCGCTCGTTTTTTCGCTGCTAGCTTCTTGTAGCCCCAGCTTTCGAGCATCTTATAATGAATGTAGTACTGATTAATTGCCGTTAGCTCTGCGGTCAGAACTTCGTTGAGTAGATCGATGACTTCTTTGTTACCCTTCATAACTCCTCAACTATATCACAAAAAAGCGGGTGACTTGCGATTCAGTAGCCGATTTACCCTTCTGTGCAGAGAGAGTGATATCCACTTTCATTCGCCGTGCTGCCTTGGCATTTTTAATCTGGTAATCTTCAATTTCTTTGTGAGAGCTACGCAGGTTTTTGAACCTGATAGTCGTTACAAAGGGTATTTTTTATCAACTTTTTTTTCTTCGTCTTCTAGCGCCCACCGATGTTAAGACACTTTCCTTGCAACTCTGGGTCTTGTACGCACTCCAGGAAGAAACGGGCCACATCACTGCGAGGGATTGCTTTTGCAATATGCGGGTGGCGTGATTGGAGAAGAGCTGCACCCCCCCGACTATCTTGATCGTTCAGGGCGTAGGGTCGCACGACCAGCCATGGTGCTTTTTCCTCACTGCGGACTCGCGCTTCTGCTGCTTCGTAGTCGCCAAAGGCTTTGCGTCCGATGATCATCGTGAGAAGGGCTTTAATCAGCCAGGAGCTTCCGCCGACGCCAATACTGGAGATCATGAGACAGCGGGGGGGATGGGGTTGTTCTGCCGCTGCCCCCATGATCTTTTCCGTTGCCTTTGCCATGATCAGAGTTTTCCGATTCGGGTTCCCTAAGCAGCTAACAACGGCGTCCATTTCCGCAAGGGCGCGGTGCACATCCTCGGCGTTTGTGGCATCGCCTTCGACTATATCGATTCTTGTATCGTCTCTGAGTACAAACTTCTCGGCATTTCGCACAAATGCCCGGACTTGATATCCAGCCTCAAGAGCCAGAGGAATGAATGCGCGTCCGACTTTTCCGTTTGCTCCGAATACAACGATTTTCTGTGACATAAGTTCGACTCCTTTTCGTTTGGCCTGAGAGGAATCGTACTCGCCTTGGTCCGCTGAACCCACGACGAATTAAATAGTCTGATTTTCTTGCAGCTTTTCGATCTTTCTGCTGGGCTAACGTCTGCCCAGCCTTTGAGGAATCGAGCGAAGGATAGAGCGAATTTCTTCTCTCCTCCTAAAGACAGCTCATGCAGGTTGATGGGGCGCTGGTGGTCGCTGTTCCGCGCACACACCTGACACCCGCCCCACCTCGAACCACAGTAGTGTCTCCGTTCAGGATATTGTGCACACATAATTTAGGAGGATTCCATTCCGACGCTGTTTCCTCATGTACATCAGTCGTGGCCAAGCGGGTGGTCAAGTCGATAGGAGCGTAGTACTCACCAACTGCACAATCGACTAATGATTCTTTGAGTTCGAGGGCATCTGGTACCCGCCAGTCTTCAAACCCGCCCGTTGTCGCGGCTTCGCAGTATGCTTCAACATCTAGGTTTGAGCCAGAGTAGCTGCCAAGGCCCAGTGCGTTTTCATCTGCATAGTCTGCGATATCCGTGTCATTTTTATGAGCGAATTCCCAGACAAGGCATGTTCGTTGATCGAAGGTGATATCTGCCATGACAGTCGGTAAAGCACTCGGATCTGGAGTGCAATTATTGAGCGGGTCTTGAGCA
>JAKVCH010000596.1 GCA_022447485.1 Polyangiaceae bacterium
ACGCTCACCCTGATGGCCGTACCTGCTGGAAGCATGAGGGAACATGCGTCGTCGGCAAGTTTGAGGCAGATACTTGGGGTCTCCACGACGTGGTGGGGAATGTCTGGGAATGGACCTCGTCTTACTTTGGTGACTATCCCTGGCCTCATCAATGGGGCCGCCATTATGTCTACAGAGGCGGGAGCTGGAGTCGGCGCTTTGAAAAATGGCTCCGACCAAACCTGAGAAACCGTCTCAAGCCATCAGGCTCAGGCTCTCACCTCGGCGTGCGTTGCGTAGCCACGAACCCGGAAGCCGACTGTCCCTATGGAAGAGATAAGGCGGGTGAATGCCAGGCCGGCGTCGACGAAGCAGATTGTCTCGACGGCAAAACTTGGAACGGCGTGCGTTGCGCCCGTGCGCAGAGTCCGGATTGCCCTTCAGGAACCGAGAAAACACCCGGGTTTGGCTGCGTACGACCCCGGGTTACCGGTCCAGTCTCTCAAAAGCTCAATGTAGCGGATGTAAAAAGGCAGCGCTCGCCGCAATTCGACGCCGACTGTGCGGCGCATACTCCTCAAAAACCCCGTGCCTTCAAACTGACCGGTGGAGGGCACCTGGCCCGCAATGCAGCAGGCGCCCAACTTGGCTGTAAGAATCGTGACGTGGGGGTGGGCTGGAACTCTGCTTGTTGCCCGTAGACAACCGTCTACGGGCTAGCTTGCGGCGACTCTTCTTGAATCACTCTCCCAATCTCGGCGGCGGCCTTCGCCCGCTCTCGAGCGACCGCAGCCTGCTCTCCATTCAACAGCTGGGCAGCTTCTTCGTATTCTTTGGCGGCTTGCTGCCACCACAGCGCATCCGCAGGAGGAGCGCTAATTTCCCGCAAATAAGCACTATCGAATCGGGCCTGACCCTTGAGCAACGGTGAGGAAGATTCAAAGGCCGCTAAGATAGCAAAGTTGGCAGCCGCATCGGCGTAGATAGGCCCCTGGGCAATCAACTGCACAGGGGTTGCGGGTCCTGCCATCAAAGCTGTTGATAATGCACGTAAAAACCGTAGCTCTGCCGGCTCAAATGCGGCGCCCTGACTGGAGCCTCCTGAGCCGTTCTCCTTCTCTGACGAATCGAGAAGCTCCGTCAGTAGCGCCTCCGCACGCAAAAAGTATCGACCCTGGTAGTAGGTGCGACCGAGTAAAAATGACGCGTAGGCATCAAGTGCGCGGAGATCGCCGCTCTCAGTCGCCTGATTGACAGCTTGGGCGAAGAACCGTGGATAACCCCGGCTCAAACTAAAACGAACTAAGCGAGGCTCCGGAGCAGGGTAGTCGATCGCGACTCCCAGGTAGGGGGTAGGGATCTCTGCGGCGATTCTCTCGCGAGGTGTTTCCGGCTCTAATTGACGTGGCTCAGGAAATAAAATTTCGTCTAAAGCGTTAATGCGGCCGCCTCCAAACACTCGAGAGAGAAGGCCTCGCGCTTCGTCGAGGCGACGATCCTTGAGCACCCCTTCGCCGAGGTAGGAACCTAAGCCCACTAAGGCAGCATCTCGGCCTCGCGCCTTCCTTGCTTCGAGAGCCAGATCTAACTCGGAGTAATAGAGATCCACAGCTTCCTGAACTCCACTGAACTCCTCAGGAATAGGCACCCGACGGGCAATCTCGACGAAGCGCATGTCTGCCATACCCGCCTCGATCGCGACAACGCCCTTGGGGTAACCTTTTAGCTCCGAGCCCCACGTCGCGATTTCTTGAATACCGAGAGATTGCTCTTTGATCCATGGGAAGAGTGTCGACTGAAAATAAGCCAACAATTCCGCCTTCGTTCGACCGGAAGGAGGAGGCGGCGGATCCACTGCTAGGCGACGCAACCAAGCCGCCCAACCAAGAGCAAGCAAGCGCTCGTGCTGCTCCCTGGTCAGCTTCTCCTCGGAAGCGAAGAGCGGCTCAACAAGCACATCAGCACATGTGCCGTCGCCCAATTCGGCTCGAAGCGCACGTAGCCAAGGCAAAGGATACTCCTGACACTCCTCCAGCTCGGCGAGGGCGCTATCTCTGTCTTCGGGGCTTTCACTGAGAGCCAAGGCCTCGGACAACTTGAGCTCAGCGTCCTCACAACTATGCCGCGCGGGAATTTCCCCCCGGGGGCAGGATGACGAGGGAGCAGGGACCATCGGAGGTTTTTCTCCTAGCTCGGCTAGCTTTTCGTCGCTCGAAAAGCTTTGAGGCTCGGAAGTGCTGCTTTCCTCTTCATCAACCGGACTTTCGGCTGCCGGCTCAGAATAAGCTGCGGCAGTCTCAGCAGCAGGTCTTTGAGCACTGCAACCACTCAATAGGCAAAAAAAGAGGCCTGTGC
>JAKVCH010000597.1 GCA_022447485.1 Polyangiaceae bacterium
AGCGACTCAACATCACCAGCTGCGCAGCACGGTCTTCCCTCAAGGGCGCATCGCCAGACCAAATACGATAACCTCGCTCATGGAGAGCTCGTCCCGCAAGATCGACGGAGAAAACCAAACGGGGATCCTCTTCAGATTTTTCTCCGCGAATCTGAAAGACAACATCGGGTCGTTCAGGATCGAGTTGCCAGTTTCGACCCTTTTGGGTGGCTGCCGCCAATAAGGCATTCTTCACCACTCCCACGACCTGTCTTTCGCCTGCCTCCGTAGCGTCTGTATGAAAGGCCAAAACACTGAACCGAAAGTCTTGTTCCTGCCAGGGCCGCTGGTCTTGCATCAAATCTTCGAGAAGCTCATCGTAGAGAGGTTCTAACCGGGTTGAGCGAAGGCTCGCTAAGGCCCAAAGCGCCCGGGCACCGGTGCGATGATACTCAGTGATCACTTCGGCCAGCTCAGGACGATACGGAAACGATAAGCCGCCAGGACCGAGCTTTCGGGGGGCAGAAGAGATTATTTCCCTGGAGAGCTGCTGGTCAAAGGCGCGTCGTACCAAACGCGACACTTCTCCGGCCATGAGTTTATTGCTGCCGCCTAAACCTAAAAGCCG
Organism: Polyangiaceae bacterium; assembly: GCA_022447485.1. Taxonomy (GTDB): domain Bacteria; phylum Myxococcota_A; class Polyangia; order Polyangiales; family Polyangiaceae; genus NIC37A-2. The sequence goes on from JAKVCH010000597.1 coordinate 608, forward strand.
TATTTCATCGATCTGCATTGAGATTGCTCTAGCCTATGTCCGCTGCCGACCCAAACTTCCCTAGAACATTTCGTAAAAGCCCCAATCAAGGTCACTGTCCTCGAAAGTACAGTTGAGGGCGCTCAAGCCATTGGGGAGGAAGGCACCCCCTACTTCTTTCTCGTCTTTTTCGAAGAGGCTTGGCGTTCAGCGCGAATGCGAGTCTGCGAAGCCGCCCACCCGCAGATGGGACACTCAGCAAGCTCATGACCACGAGCCGGACAATACTCTCGGCCAAAATAGATAATTTGGAGATGTAAGTCGTTCCACGTGTCGTTCGGGAAAAGCTTTTTCAGGTCCTTTTCCGTTTCCTCAACATTGCGCGCTTTTGAAAGGCCCCAACGAGCGGCAAGACGATGAATATGAGTATCGACAGGGAAGCTCGGCACCCCAAAACTCTGTGCCATCACCACGCTCGCTGTCTTGTGTCCAACCCCAGGCAAGGCCTCCAAAGATTCTAGGTCTGCGGGCACGATACCGTCATGGCGTTCGATCAACAACTCAGAAAGACGGTGTATATTCTTGGCTTTGCCCGGCGCTAGACCACACGTACGGATGAAGGCAAGAATTTGCTCTACCTTTAATTTCACCATTTCTTCCGGCCGACTAGCGGCTTCAAAAAGGGCTGGTGTGACTTGATTCACACGGGCGTCAGTCGTTTGCGCCGACAACAGAACAGCGATTAAGAGCGTATACGGGTCACGGTGGTCGAGGGGTATCGGCGGCTCCGGGTAGAGCTCCTGGAGCATTTTCGCGATGCGGTCCGCTTTTTCTTGTCGTTTCATCGGCGGCGGCGACGCTATCATAACTGCAATAATTTCCCACGAAAGCGTCCCTATCGCTGGTTAGGGCTTGCTCTCGATAAAAATCATTCCATGATTATTCCATGGCAAAGGCTAGTTGGGACTTGATACGCATTTTGAGGCAGACCGCTACAAGACTGGAGTCTCCAGACATAGAGTATAAATGGTCTCATTTCGCCCACTGCAATTGTGGCCACTTGGCCCAGGTCAAAACGGGACTTTCCCCCACAGAAATACAGAGCCGGGCCATGGAGCGAGAAGGGGACTGGGGAGAACAGGCAAGGCAGCATCCCACCACGTGGAATCGGCCCATGGACCATCCCCGCCCCGATTATGGAGACCGCATTGCTCTGGATGAAGGAGCCTGGGAGCCAGAGAATATTGGCCTCTGTCCAGCAACCAGCCTTCCCTTTGACCTCGTTCTGGACGAGCTCTATTCCCTGGGCCTCGACGCTACCGACGTAGCCAACTTGGAACGCTTGAGCGATCCGAGGGTTAGGCGCCACTTGGGAACCAATACGATTCGCTTCGCCCACCATCGCCGAGAAAACGTGATTGCCTACATGAAAGGCTGGGCAGAGCTTCTGGAGGCAGAGCTTCTTGAGGCAGAGCTTGTACCGGACTCTCAGGAAGAGATGATGGAGCCGCTCCATCTGGCGGCGGAATAGCTCGAAGATTCTGGTTTCGGACTTGCCTTCGGCCACTGGACTTGTCACTGCAGAAGAATGAGCGAAGATCCCCTTGTTGAGCAAAGCCCTGCTGCGCTCGAACAAATTAAGCTAATACTCGCCTCCTATCAAAAGCTACTGCAGCGCGAACTACTAGCTGACTATGGTGATTTGTTCAGCCCGCCCCGGCGAAGCCAGGAGGGGTTGTC
>JAKVCH010000598.1 GCA_022447485.1 Polyangiaceae bacterium
AGAAGGACAATTAGAAGCCGCTCGCTCGGTAGTTGCGGAGGCCCACAAGTTACAGGCAGCGTGCGAAGAGATGGTGAACTATTGGGGGAGTGAAGACCCTCTGGTGGTCAGGTCGGCTTTAGCGAATCTCGATATTGCGGAGAAGTCGTTTCGAGAGAAGTTGGGCTCCTGTGCCTGGGTCGACGCTTGGTCGTGGGAGGATATTGAAAAGATCGTGCATGCTCCCCAGGAGCCCGGTTCAGAATCGGAGGGGCTCAACGCTGTAAAACGAGAGTTATTGATTGCCAAGGCTGTGGCAAGCTCTGTGGAAGGGTTGGTGACTGTGCTCGGGACGCGCTTGGCGTCTCTCTGTTCCCAAGACGTCGATTTATCAGCTTAGGCCTCAAGTTTCTCTGAAGTACACCGTAGTGACGAGGGTTGGGCAATGGATGCCCATCTCAGTTTACTGAGGACTCCACGGAAGGGGAACGTTATGGCAATGAGTATCAATACAAACGTTGCGTCGTTGTCGGCGCAAAAGAATCTCTCAAATAATCAAAAAAGGCTGGCGAATAGCTTTAGTCGTCTCTCCAGTGGTTTTCGAGTGAATACCGCGGCTGACGACGCCGCCGGCTTGGCCGTGAGTGAGAGCATGAAAGCTCAGATCCGTTCTTATGATGTTGCAGCAAGAAATGCGGCGGACGGCGTCTCTATGGCCCAAACTGCAGAAGGTGCTTTGGGCGAAGTGCATTCGATTCTTGGCCGGATGCGAGAGCTTGCGATGCAAGCTGCCAATGGCACCCTCTCAACTAACGATCGGGGCTATGTCGACTTGGAGTTCTCTGAGCTGAAGGATGAAATTGCTCGTATTCAGGGCTCTGCTGAATTCAATGGCGTTCAAGTGGTCGGAGCCACTGCGCAGACAGTTATTTTCCAAATTGGTCTGGATAATAATAGCAATGACCAGATTGCAGTGACCTTTGGCGGTGTGGCATTGACGACAGTTTTGGCGGCGACCACTGGAGTCGCCAATGTGTCGTCGGCCCAAGCCTCTCTTTCGAGGATAGATAACGCAATTAGCGCGGTTTCAGGTTCTCGAGCGTCTTTTGGTGCCGCCATGAATCGCCTGGATATCGTTGGGAGCAATATTGAAACGATGCGCCTGAATCTATCGGCAGCCAACTCACGAATTCGTGATGTGGACGTCGCCGCAGAAACATCGCGCTTGTCGAAGAATCAGGTGCTCAGCCAAGCGGGGGTGTCCGTTTTGGCTCAGGCGAATCAGTTGCCCCAGCTTGCCTTGAACCTTCTTGGCTAGAGGGTGAATCATTTGGCTTGAGAAATTCTTGGAGACACCGTTCGAGAGCTCAGAGCGAGAGGTCTCACTCGAATATTACGGGTGAGACCTAGGGTGTTTCTGGACTTAGGTAAAGCAAGGTAAGACATGGTAGGTACGATCACATTGACAGGGCTCGGTTCGGGGATGGACATCGAGGGGCTTGTTACCGGCTTGGTCGGGGCGAGTTCCCAACAGCTTGATGCCGCCAATCGAAAAGTGGCAACTCAGCGAGCCGCAGTGACGACCTTGACTGGAATTTCCAGTTTGCTTTCGGACCTCAAGGGAGCGATTGATTCCCTTGATACAGCATCTGAAGTGGCGAGCTTCTCGGCTACGACGAGTTCCAATGCAATTCAAGCTACCAGCAGTGGTCTAGCCTCGCCTGCACGCTACGAAATCTCTATTCAAAACTTGGCGCAGGAGCAAAGAACGTACTCGGCAGCTCAAACATCTTCGAATGACCCTTTGGGCCTGGCGGGGACGATGACCATCTCTCAAGGTGGAACTGACTTTGAGCTGACGATTGACTCTAGTGATAGTTTAGATCAAATCGGGTCGAAGCTGAATGCTGTCGGCGCTGACGTTTCAGCCTCGATTTTCTCAGACGGCAGTGGCTATCGACTCCAATTAAGGAGTAACGATACCGGTGATGACCAAGCCTTTACGATCACTCAGTCGGGTTTCGACTTAGGGCTTCAGGACCCTTTGGCCACGGTTCAAGAGGCGAAAGACGCATCCGTCGTGATTGATGGTTTCACCGTGACAAGCTCAAACAATACGATTGATAGCGCCATACAAGGGGTGACTTTAGAGTTAAAAGAGCCCTCCTCAGATCCGATACAGTTGAGTGTTGCCGCCGATCCTGTCGCGATGCAAAATTCCTTGGAAGACTTCGTTTCAAAGTACAACGCGGTAATTGGTCGAATTCATTCGGTGGCCGGATTTGGAGGCTCCAAGGGGACGAGTGAGGTGCTTTCAGGTGATTCTACCCTCCGGACCATT
>JAKVCH010000599.1 GCA_022447485.1 Polyangiaceae bacterium
CGACAGCGTCTGATTGGGTAGGCTCGGTCTCTAGAACACGGTCGTAGGCTAAAGCCGCGGAAGCCAGGTTCCCCTCAGCCAAAAAAATACGCGCTAAGCGCACGCCTGCGGCGGTTCGAAATGCAGGATCGTGAGCGCGATCGGCAGCCCTCTCGAGAACCTGAATCACGCCATCATCATTACCTGCCTTGCGATAAATAGACTCTAGGAGAGTCGTCGCAGGCTGATTGGTGGGATCGAGGCGCAGAGCAACCTCCAAGTTTTCCACGAGCGCTTCTGTACGAGGCTGGTCTGCAAAAGAAATCTCAGCTTGAGCAGAACGCATGAGCATGGCGCTACGGTAGGCATCATCCGTGGCATTTTCGGCCTCTTCCATGTAGTTGGCAGCCTTCGTTTCCCAGCCCGCAGCCTGCTCGCGAAGTAGGGTCGCGGCTCGCGCTACCTGCTCATTATCGGGCGCTAGCTCTGCGGCACGGGCGAGTAAACGTAAGGCTAGCTGACCATCAAAAAGCTCACCTAAAGTGACCTTCGCACGTTCGACAAGCAAGCCCACTTCCGCGGCCGTACCTTCAGCAAGATCGCAGCTCAGTTCAAAGAGCTGATTCACAGCTTCATGTTCGCCTCGCGCAGCATGCTTCTCACGAGCAGCTATCAATAGAGACTCTGCCGACTCGTCGGTAGAATCAGAGGATTCTGTGCGCAAAGCCTCGGCTAACTCTTGCCAGCTCGAGGTGTCGAACGGATTCGACTGAAGGGTAGAAAGAACTGTGCGAACCTTGTGCTCATCCATTTTTTCTGTTGGCTCTCTTTATTTCCGATGACGAGAATCCGAGCCAGCCGCAGCCCTTGCCGCTGTGTCACCCAGATCTCATCGAGAATGAGTGGAGATTAGCGTCGGGTGGAAGTATCAAACAAGCCTTGCTTTTTTGCCCAATTGAGTCGGTGCAGGTCGATTCCGACACAATTTACAAAGTTCCTCGCAGAATTCAGAAATTACGCATAAAAAACCACTCAAACCTACACCGAAAACGAGCTTATATATGCTGAGGTGCGGGGCGAGGCAGCAGAATTCTGTCATGTCTCTCTCGAATTCAATCTCGACGGCGACACAGGCCGGCCAGCGGGTAGAAATTTAAATGGAATTTCTCTGGCTCTTCCGCCTAGAATCACAGCCCTCAGCCTCTCTCCTCGCTTCCTCCGATTCAACAGTGATGTCATCCCCTCATTCAAAACAGTCGAAGAGATTAGTCGCAATGCACCGAGCATGGTTGCCCCTCCTCGCCTGCTGCCTCTCCCATCTCCAACTCGTTGGCTGCGAAGAGCGCAAGCCTTACACTCCCTTCTCCGTCGAAGAGAGCTCTTCCCCGATAGTTTCTTCGCTTCAAGAAGAACTAACACCCCAGCCTCCGTCGATCTCAAAGGAAAGTCGTGATGCCACAGGCCTGCCCAGCGAGTGGGAGGTATTCGGCCGAAAAATTCTTGCGCCCGAAGGTCTGGCTTTTGTCACAGCCATTGCCTTGCCCGAATTGACGAAGGTCGACCTCGAAGACGACTCAGCAGATGCGCAGGCTCGAGAAAAAAGCCAACCAGGCAAACTCCAACCCGCCCTCTTCGCTTGGCTCGCCTCTGCTCATGAAATTCACTCCAAGCCAAATAAAGAAGCCACGGCCGGGCTTTGGTTCTTTCCCCAAGATAAAACTCAGGGCCAGTTTATCGCTCCCCCCGAGAAGTCTCTTCCTCAAGGGGAGCAGTGTTCCCTACGCGCCAACTTCAACCGCATTGGTGAAGAAACTCTCGCTCTAGGAGTAGAAGCAACATGCCAAGGGCGCCTCGTGCCAGGACAGCCCTCTCAAGTGCTGTCTATCTTTCAAGCAAAAAAATCAAAAACACCACTCTTCGAACTAAAAAGGCGCACCGATTTTCCCGGGGAGTCGATATCTTGGGAACCAAAAGCCATTGATCAAGACCAAGATGGCCGGGAAGATATCCAATTGGAGGTTCTTTTAGAGGGTCCTCGGGGAGCAGAGGCAAGAACTGTCTTCGAGTGGATCACCAGACCAGCCGGAGCTTCGCGCAATCTAGAAGCAACAACAGCATCCTTGCTACAAACATCGCGTGCCCTTCGGGAGGCAGTGAAGAAAAAAGCCAAGCGTCAGAATGCATTGGACAATCTCGGTGCACTGCGACGCTTGGTCCATGGTGTCTGTGCCGGCAGCGAGACGGAAAGGCTTCTTGATGGCTCAGGGCATGCCTTCAAATGCAATCAACAAAAAGCAATCCACCAACACATTAGTTATGGGTTAGTCGATGG
>JAKVCH010000006.1 GCA_022447485.1 Polyangiaceae bacterium
CTTTCGCGATGGCACCCGTTGGCTCCGTCCACCCCAATTGGGCAGCTCGAGGCGATGGCGTCTGGGTTCCCATGCTCGATGAGCAGCACCCCGAGGACGCCCCTCGGCTATTTAAAACGCTGCTTCACCCCGACAAGAGCCGCTCCTGGGCAGAGCTTTTCGTTGTAGCAATCGACCTACGACAAGTCGCCGTCCTACCGGTGATGGGTTACCAAGAGCCTCGCACAGAGAAGAAGGAAGCGGAGGGATACACTCGCTTTGCGAAAATTCCTCCTCGACACTTCCCCGAGCTCCTCGCTGCCTTCAATGGTGGATTCATGGCGGAGCATGGTCATTATGGGGTCTTTTTCGACGGTATCAGCTTTATCGATGCAAAGCCCCACAGCTGTACTTTTGCTCGTTTCAAAGACGGCCACTTTGCCGTTGCTAAGTGGGAAGACCTTGAGGACCAAGCAGATGAACTTCTTTGGTACAGACAAGCCCCCGAATGTATGTACCGCAACGGTAAAATTCACCCTTGGATTGATGCCCATCGATCCAGAAAGTGGGGCGCCACTTTAGATGGCAATACCGTAATCCGCAGAAGTGCCGTCGGCTTAAGCGAAGATGGTCAAGTGCTCTTCGTCGGTATTTCGAATCACACCAACGCCAAAGCACTCGCTGAGGGTATGAACCATGCTGGTGCCCATAATGTCGCCCAGATGGACGTCAATTGGTCCTATCCGAAATTCGTCACCTACAAGGCGGACGAGGAGGGGACTCCTCACCCCATAGCACTCGCTAAGGGGTTCGAATTCAGCGACAAGCTTTACGTTGGGGAGCGCTCGATGAGAGACTTCTTCTACCTGGCAAGAAAAGAAGCCATCGACATTACCGAGCCTTAAGGGTCACGAACTGCAGCTCAACATCGAGCAACCCGGCTTATCTCGCGCCCACTCTGGTCGCTTCTGAGCCCATGCTTCGCGTCCAGGCTGCTCGTCATAAGGTCGTTGCAAAACATCAAAAAGCTCCAAAAGAGCCGACGTGTCGCCTTTTTCGGCCTTCTCGATCACAATTTGCGCGAGATAATTCCTCAGAACATATTTAGGATTGGCCTGCTGCATCTGCTCTCGTCGTTGTTCAAGAGCTTCTTCAACCTTCTGTGCGCGCAGGGTCAAGTCTGCTTCTGCGCGTACTACATACTTCCGGAGCCAAGCATTCATCGCCCGATCAGCATCAGGGCTGATACCTTGCTCGTCATAATAGGCCTCTGCCAAATACTTAGCTCGCCAATCCAACGTTACTTCTTGAAAGGAGGGCTCTTTCAATTCAGCAAGCAGCTCGCGGATTGGTAAATCCGCCAAGTGACGAAAAAAGATAGTCATATCGGTTTCGCTCGCCTGCAGGGCGTCGAAGAGTTGATCAACCAGTTGTTTATCGGCGGCCACCTGCTCCGACCCGGGGGGGCTCTCCAAATCGAGGCTCAAAAAACCTAATTTACGAGCCATCATTTTGCCCTGGAGTCGATCGAAGAGCGGCTCTAAACCACGTAAGACTTCCTCAAGAATTTGAGGCTGGTCCATGATCAACGCAAGTGCGTTGCCGAGTTGCCAGATATTCCAAGCACAAATCTGAGGCTGATGGCCATAGCGATAGCGTCTCCCCTGAAAGTCTGTGGTATTCGGCGTCCAATTCGGATCAAAACCTTCCAGCCAACCATAAGGACCATAATCAATGGTCAAACCTAAAATCGACATATTATCTGTGTTCATCACCCCATGAACAAAGCCGACGCGCATCCATTCGACGCACATTGCGGCGTTCAGGCGCGCGACTTCCCGATAAAACTCGAGAATGGCCTGGTCTGTTTGGGTACCAAAACGCTCGGCAAGCTCAGGAAAATGATAGCGAATCGTATAGTCCACCAGCTTTCTCAGAGTCTGGGTGTCTCCGCGGCTGGCGAATAGTTGAAAATTGCCAAATCTCAAAAAGCTAGGCGCTACGCGACAGACCACTGCACCGGGTTCAGGAAGAGCGCGACCACTATAAAACATGTCTCGCACCACAGACTCACCTGTTGCAACAAGACTCAAGGCTCGGGTTGTTGGCACGCCTAACCAGTGCATCGCTTCACTGCACAGGAACTCACGAATGCTCGAACGAAGAACGGCTCGACCGTCTGCGCTGCGGCTATAGGGCGTCGGGCCTGCTCCTTTCAGCTGCAATTCAAAGAAGCCCGCCTCGCTCTCAAGTTCACCCAAGGAAATGGCTCGACCATCGCCTAGTTGTCCCGCCCAATTACCAAATTGATGCCCGCCGTAGCAACCTGCCCAGGGCCGCATTTCAGAGGTTAGGGCTGAACCACTTAGAACATCAGCAGCGACGGGGTCCTCCATTGCCGATGAAGTGAGGCCTATTTCCCGAGCGAGTTTCGGCGAGTAGGCCAAAAGACGAGGAGCAGCAACCGCCGTTGGCTCAACGAAAGAAAAACAGGCGTCGAGGACTTGCCGAGTGCCTGTTTCCTTAGACGGGTCGGCAGGCAATTCCTGGGTAAATCGACGCTGAAAAGGTGGAGCCTCTTCCCAAGTCACTCGAGGTAAAGAGACGTTTCCCGACTCTGGTAGACTGCTCATGCTGCAAGGATTAGCGCATCTTACTCCCTTAGGTTAGAGATAAATCATGCCTGAACTACCCGAGGTAGAAAATGTGCGAAAGCAATTAGCTCCCAGCTTCGTCTCTCGGACGATTCAAGAAATTTGGGCAGGCCCCAATAGCTACTTTTTTATTACTCCTCCACGACAACTCAAACGAGAGCTCCCGGGGAAAAAAGTCCGGGCTTTGGCGCGACATGGCAAATACCTTGTCGCGACCTTAAGTGACGATTCACAGCTGCTCTTGCACTTAGGAATGACTGGACAGCTGACGACTCAAGTTCAAGAACAAGATCGTCACCTCCACCTGATTTTCAAGATGAGCCGAGGAAAGACCATCTACTTTCGCGACGTCCGAAAGTTTGGAAAGGTCGAGTGGATCGCCCCTGGCGAATCGAGTACGCGTCTCGAAAAGTTAGGGCCCGATGCCCTCGAACTCGAGGGCGAGGCTCTTTATCGAGCCAGCCGCAACAGAAAGATTCCCGTAAAAACACTGCTCCTCGACCAAAAGGTCAGCGCGGGGATTGGCAATATCTACGCCGACGAGGCTCTCTTCCGAGCCGGCATACGTCCTTCTCGCCCTAGCTCACGACTCACAAAGTCGGAAGCAATCAAGCTAGCGAGAGAAGTCCGTCAAATTCTGGCGCTAGCCGTCAGCGCTGGCGGCTCCAGCATCAACGATTATATGCAGCCCAACGGAAATGAGGGAGACTTTCAGCATCTGCACAAAATCTACGGGAAAACTGGCGAAACCTGTTCGGAATGCGAGGCAAAAATTCAGCGCGTCGTACTAGGCGGCCGCAGCAGTCATTTCTGTCGGCGCTGTCAAAAATAGACCTTGCGTCGCCAGCTCGTATTAGAAGATGCGCCGGCCGAGCGCTTCCGCTATGCCCCGACTTATGAGCGCCCAAGAAGAAGCCAAAAAAAATGCTGCGCGAGCGGCTCTCGCCTATCTACCAGAATCCGGCATCGTCGGACTCGGTACAGGCTCCACCGCGAAGCACTTCATTGATGGTGTTGGGGAACTCATCAAGGAAGGGCGGAAGTTCTCTGCTGTCCCCACCAGCGAGCAAAGCCGAATTCAAGCTCTCGATCTGGGTATCCCGCTTGCACCGGTAGATGGGCCGTGGGAAATTGATGTTTGCGTCGATGGCGCAGACGAAGTCTCCGATGCCCTCGATCTCATCAAAGGGGGCGGAGCCGCCCATACCCGCGAAAAGATCGTCAACTACGCTAGTCGCTGCAATATCATTGTGGTCGATGACTCAAAACTGAGCCCGCAACTTGGGGAAAAGTGGAAGGTTCCGCTCGAGATTCTTCACTTCGCCCATCGAGCGACAGCCGAGGCACTTCGCACCTTCGGTGAGCTGTCCCAACGGCAGAAAAATGGCCAGGCGCTGATCACCGATTCTGGAAATTACGTTTATGATTTAGCCACCGGACCAATTACCGACCCCAGGGAGCTTGATACCCGTCTACGAGCCCTGCCCGGCGTTGTCGAAACGGGGCTCTTTTGTCAACGCGCCGATATTGTTCTGATCGCGACTCAGGAAGGGGTGATTGAAAAGAAGAAATGAAACCGGTCTTCAAGCATCGCCCATTGGGGAATGGTGTCATCCCTTCTCGCTAGCGCGAGACAGCCAGACCAATGCCGCACAGATCGTTTCTGCTACCTCACAAAGCTGGATATCTCCCTGCTCATAAACGAGATAGTCTTTCGGTTCGACTTCAAAGCGTGGGAGGTAGCGAAAACGCCACAGGCGGCCGCCACCAGGCAGGGCGAGTTCCTCAATCGGAGTGGACGTTTCGGCTAAATCTTTACCGTAGCGCTGCATAGTTGCTTCAAGGGCCCCTGGGGGTAGTGAGCGAGCCGCTTGTCCAGTCTCCAAGACTTGAAGCCGCGTCCCAGTAACCAAAAGCTCCACTCGTACCGGGCAAGCGCCTTCGTATCTTTCAAAGAGCAGCATCGGCCGAGAGCATAAAGCGAGGCCTCCCACAAGGGAAGAGCACGGTGCTCCAGGCCATGTTGGCCAAATATTCATGCCTCAAACACAAGAAATTAGCCGAGTTGGCCCTTGAGCCAATTGACTTCCCCCCCTCTGCCACCGACGATAGAGCAATTCCTTTATCAAGAGAGAATCACTTGCGAATCGAAGTAGCTGGCCAGACCGATGTAGGACGCAAACGCGCTCATAACGAAGACAATTTCGCGATCTACGGAGAGCACGGCCTTTATATTGTAGCGGACGGAATGGGCGGGCACGCTTCCGGCGAAGTTGCCTCGCAACTGGCTGTCGAAACCCTGCGAGACTTTTTCGAAGCTACCTCTTCCGATCCTGATCGCACCTGGCCCTATAAAATGGACCGCAGCAAGGATTATCAGGAAAATCGCCTCATCACGGGCATCAAATTAAGTAATCTCCGTATTTTCGAAACTGCCCGAAAAAACGACGCCCAGCGTGGCATGGGGACAACGATTGTCGCGCTCTTTTGCACTCGCGAGGGAATGTACCTAGCTCACGTTGGCGATAGTCGCATCTACCGCATTCGGGATGGGGTCATGGAGCAACTCACAGAGGACCATTCTCTTCTGAATGACTACCTCAAGATGAAAGAGTTAACCCCAGAAGAAATCGAAAACTTTCCCCACAAGAATGTCATCGTTCGTGCTCTGGGCATGAAAGAAACGGTGAAGGTTGAAACGCGCTTTGAGCAACCTCGCAAAGGCGACCTTTTGATTCTCTGCTCGGATGGGCTTGCTGGTCCTCTCAGCGATCAGGAAATTCATGACGTGATCAACAACCACCCCCATGACCTGACTCAAGCAGCCCAAGCCTTGATTGAGAAGGCCAACGAAAATGGTGGTCCTGATAATATCACGGCAGTTTTGGCTCGCTGTGTTGAATAAATAAAACCTATCCGTCGTGAGTTCTCTTGAACTTTTCCTCCTCGCCGCTGTCCTAAACTAGAGATGGTTCAATCAAGCGATTCGCTAGAAAGTGCCGATTCTATCGCGCGACTGAAGCAACGCGATGAGCATCTATTTAATCGTCTTGTGCGGATGCATGAGGGCAATGTGTATCGCCTGATCTGGCGAATGGTCGGACATCAACAAGAGGCAGAAGATCTTACCCAAGAAGTCTTCGTTCAAGTATTCCGTGCTCTCCCCACCTTTCGCGGCGATTCTAAACTCACCACATGGATCTATCGTATTGCCGTGAATCTCACAAAGAATCGCGGCAAGTACCTCAGTCGCCGTCATCATAAAGGCCACGATGAATTCGACGCGGAGAAGATGAACAAGGCACAAAAAACTGCCCAAGGAATCACCATGGGGGAAAACTCCCGCCCCGACGAAATGGCGATCGGACGCCAAGCAGAAAGCATTGTTCTCCAATGTCTTCAGAAACTCCCCGACGAATATCGCCAGCTCCTCGTCCTCAGAGACGTCGAGCACCTCAGCTACGACGAGGTAACGAAGATAACTGGTTTGGCTCAGGGTACGGTGAAGAGCCGGCTACATCGAGCCCGCGCTGAACTCAAAGCCAGCGTGAACGAAAGATTGGAAGGAGGCGAGAGATGAATTCAGACCAGGCACCACCTCCATCAGAGAATAGCGCCGAAATGCAAAGTAATGCAGATCAGGAGAACTTTTCGGAAAGCGAGAGTATCGATCAGAGCACTGAAGAGCTCTTGCAGGTTCTCGGTCGTGCTCTTGCCGAGCCACCAGAAATAAAGCGCTCCCTGCTCGTCCCGATCCAAAATCGCATCCATCACACAACCAGAGGACGCTATTTTCGGGACCGATTCAGCCGCCTCAAAGAGCCCCTACCGCTTATTTTGATGGCAAGTATCCTCGTTTTGATGCTCGCTGCGGCAATCTTCTTCGTTTTTCAGCCAATTTTCGAGGCAGAAAAGGCTGTAGAACGGCCGCCGAGCCCCACCGACCCATTTTCCGGTGAAATTCCGTCAAGATAGACTTGAGAAACGAGCGTTCTGGTGCTCAATATAGGGCCCCGCCGGCGGCAGACCAGCCGCGGCTCTTCCGGTGTCGTCTAACGGCAGGACAAGGGACTTTGAATCCCTGAATCATGGTTCGAATCCATGCGCCGGAACCAAAAAGCTTCCCCTTCAAAAGGGGAAGCTTTTTTATTACCCAAAGGCGCTAATTATCAGAGTAATGTGATGGTTACGTGATGAAGGTCACCATCATAGGCGCTCTGAGCCATCTCTCCCAAGTTTCTTTGCAAAACAGCAGTACCTCTATCGCGACCGACATCAGCAGCTTCATCAATTGAGAATCGAAAACCAATCGACCTGTCTAAACGTTCGCTTGAAACCTCTGTATCATCCACAAAGAGCTTCAGTTCTCCTCCTTTACCCATACCTTTCCCGTCATAGGTAAACCTTGCTTCCACTTGGTGTTTCCCTGCATCAAGTGGTTTCTTCGCTTTCAAAATCACCAGCTTTCCCAAATCATTATAGACGTACCCAGGAACACCATCTTCCACGAAGAGAGCCCAACCGCCGAAACGGCCGCCTTGAGCCATGAGTACGCCCTGATTCACTTTCCCTTCTCCGACGGCTAGTTCCGCTTTTACCGAACTCGACGTGTTCTTGAGATTCAAAAGAGCATTTTCATTGATGCCGACCGTTCCTGGGTAAAGGGTAATTGTCTTCCGATCTCCCATTAAAGTCGGACGTCCAGCTGCCTCGGGCAAAAGTCTCTCGAGCAATCGATCATCGAGAGGCAGTACGTTGTTCTTCTCGGCTTCCTCTAAGAATTGCTTCTTCATCGCGACAAGACGCTCTGGCTCTTTCGCTGCTAAGTCTTTTGCCAAGCTAAAGTCTTCCCGCGTATTAAAAAGCTGCCAGCCTTCATCACTGGTGACGTCATGCATTTTCTTGAGTTCCCAAGGAAACTTCACGGTATTGCGAGCAAGCCAGCCATCAACATAAATGCCTCGATTGCCCACAACCTCGAAATATTGAACAGTATGTCGCTCGGGCGCTTTTGGTTCATCAAAAGTATAGAGAAGACTCGTTCCCTGCAACGGCACCTGCTTCACACCATGCACAAACTCTGGAGCAGGAAGACCCGCAGCTTCCAAAATAGTCGGAGCGATGTCGATCACGTGTGAAAATTGCTCACGAAGTTCCCCCCGAGCTTTCATCCCCTTTGGCCAAGATATCGCGGTCCCATTCCTGGTACCGCCAAAATCACCAGCCACCTGCTTGGTATAAGCAAAAGGTGCATCAAAAGCGATGGACCATCCGACCGTCATATGAGCATAGGTTTCTGGACCGCCCCAGTTGTCATAATAAGCCAGTTGCTCGTCCATGGTCTCCTCTCGCCCATTGAGCATATTGCCCCAATTCCAATTTCCAGTCTGATTACCTTCGGGGCTCGTACCGTTGTCTCCTGAGATATAAATCACCAGAGTATTTTCTGTCTCACCAAGACCGTCGACAGCATCTAATAACCTTCCTACTTCATAATCAGTGTGCTCGGCATAGCCTGCAAATACCTCAGCCTGTCGCGCAAACATCCGTCGCTCTTCATCCGTCAGAGACTCCCAGGGCCGAATGCTGTCAGCCGTCTTCGCTAGCTCGGTTCCCTCAGGCACAATACCGCTGTCGATCTGTCGCTTCAGAGTTGCTTGACGATGAACATCATATCCTGAGTCGAACTTTCCCTTATATTTATCAGACCACTTCTGAGCGACCTGATGGGGCGCATGAACCCCAGCTGGGGCAAAGTAAATAAAGAATGGCTTCTCCGGAGTCATCGAATGTTGCTCCCGCATCCACTCGATCGCTTCCCGTGTCATATCTTCTGATAGATGATAATCCGGCGAAGCCGGAACATCTATCTTCGTCACGCCATCGTAAAGAGAGGGCTGATAATTATTCTCTTCTGCGCCAATAAAACCGTAAAATTTTTCGAAGCCTTGGCGAGTGGGCCAGCGATCTTGTGAACCCGAAGCGGTTGTTTCTCTTCCTAAAGTCGCATGCCATTTTCCAAAAGCGGCAGTGTTATAACCATTCAAACGCAAAACTTCGGCCACGGGCGCCGTATCGTTGGGCACCCGACTGGTATTTCCGGCGAAGCCCGTCGCAATCTCGGGAATGGCTCCCATATCAGCCATATGATGATTGCGGCCTTGCTTCAGAGCAACGCGAGTTGGGGCACAGAGAGCGACCGTATGAAAGCGGTTGTAACGCAAACCATTCTTGGCGACGCGGTCGAGGGTCGGCATATTGATAGGTCCGCCGAAGGTAGAGGGCCCTCCAAAGCCAAGGTCATCTAAAAGTATCACCACGACATTCGGCGCACCTTCCGGAGGACGGATCTTGATTGGCGGATGCATTTGAGCATCCTTTGGATCGATATGAGTTTCTGCTGGATAACGAGGATCAGCCATCGGTAGCCGAGTTCGATCGTCTTTTGCCGTAGGCCCAGCGTCTGCCTTTGGTTTCGGTGCCGTAACTGGTCCCTCAGGTGCAGCTGCTGGCGGCGTCTTCTGACAGCCCTGTAAGCTAAACCATGCTGCTGCCGTGCCCAACAGAACTCCGCCGATTGTAGAAAACTGAAGATATCTCACTACACTGACTCCCTTCACCAAGAAATAACGTCTCAAGCTTCTGTGTCTAAAGAGGAGAAATTCAAACTTCTAGAGACAAGTTTGCAAATCCACCAAGCCAGGACGAGCATGAGGAGAGCATGGAATTCATCATGAATATCGGTACCCTAGCGACCTGAGATGGGGAGCCGCAGAATTTTCCACCAGCGACGAAGAGCCGCCCCTGGCAATCTCGCTCCCGAAGCAAACAGGAGGTCAGCCCAAAGCAGCGAAGCCATCTCTTGGGGTAGGCCGTTTTCCTCTTAGCGGACGCCCGCTTTGGGACCTCCTACCTTGGGGACACGAACGTCGCCATAAGCTCGAGAACTCGATTCAACCACATGACGAACTGCCTGCAGTAGAGCCTGCTGATCGAATGGTTTATGCAGAACCAAGCCCCCGTGGCCTCTCAAAAAGTCCCGGTACTTTTTCCTTTCCTGAGCCGCAGTCGCGATCACGACTCGGGTACTCAAAGAAGGATAAGCGGCACAAAGCCATGAGATGAATCCGGGACCATCAACTTCTGGAAGGTCGAGCTCGGTGATGATTACATCAGCCTGAGAACCAGATTCTAAAAGCTCTTTTGCTTCTTGACCATCCCGTGCCACCAGCAACTTATAATGCTTTCTTAATGTGCGGGCCATTGCTCGCAGCACCTGCTCGTCATCATCGATAATCAGAACAGAGCCCTGCTGGGCACTCGAGGGAGTCAATAACTGCATTTGAGATGCCACAGCAGACTTCACACGCTCCTGCTCTGTAGGCAAAGGTAAAAGGCAAACAAAGGTAGCGCCTTCGCCGTAGACAGAGGATGCGATTAAGTCGCCGCCCATCTCCTGCATGATTGTCCGTGAAATCGCCAGCCCTAGGCCAGTACCCTGCCCTTCTCGTTTCGTCGTATAGAAGGGGTCGAAAATTCGCTCCAGCGCATGCTCTGAAATTCCCGGGCCGGTGTCGGTAATTGAAACCGCAATACTATCATCATCAACGCGTGCACCAATTCGAATATGATGAGTCTCTCGATTCACATCACGCATTGCATGGACTGCATTGACCAACAAGTTCGTCACCACCTGTGCAAGACGATTACGTTGCAGGAAGAGGTCCGGAAGCTCCTCACCATAATCCTGTTCAAGGACCGTATGACTCCCCAACTCACGTCGTACCAGTCGCAATTCTTGGTCAATTACATCTTGTGGTGAAAATAGGGTCGGCTCCTCGGCGCTACTCGTACGAGAAAAGACTCGAAGGTCCTGAACTAATTGTGCAACCATCGTTGTCGATTCGGTAACGTCGTCGAAAAGTTCATGCACCTCTGTTGAACCAGAACTCAGGCTCTTCACTAAAGATTGCACCTGCTGAGCACGAACCTGCCCCTGAATGGCTTCGTCGCTTTCAACGGAGCAGATCGCCTCGATGTCAGGAAGTACACTATCTTTCAAAAAGTCCAAACCGAGAATCAAAGTGGATAAAGGGTTATTCAATTCATGCCCGACCCCTGCGACAATTGCACCTAACGCGGTTAACTTTTCTGCTTGAGCAAACTCCTGATAATTTTTTGCCACAGCTCGCCGACTGCGAGCACGAACAAGAACACGATCCAAAAACCGTGTCACTTCCACCTCATCGCGACTTTTGAGGTGGACCGCTTCGTCAGCCCCATACTCAATCGCTCTGAGAGCATCCACTTCTCGGTGAACGACGACTCCGACAGGTGCCCCCTCGCTCTCTGCCAGAGCCTCTTCGACCAGATTCGATAGAGGCTTCTCGCTCCAGCTCGCGCGGATCACTCCCCCGCCCACGCTAGGCCGCGACTCAAAGGCATCTCCCAACAATTCAAAAAGGGCTCTGCCTGCAAAGTATATATAGATGTCGACCGGTGCTACCATAACAAGCGCTTCGCCTCGAAACGAATGCCTTAAGAAACTAACGCGAGTCGACGCAAGCGTCTATCAGAGCAACCCCGATGGCAATTCCCTGAGCGCAAGTACGGACGCCATTTTGTTCAGCGATGAGAAACGACGCTGTCTATCGGCTATTTCCCCGCAACCGGCACGTTCTGAGCAAGGGGGGTCAATTCTGCCTGGACCAGATCTGAACCGAGCCCTGCAACTCAGCACTTCTCTGAAGCTTCAAAAAAATGCTCAAAGCCCTCTGATCGGTGCTTTTATAAGTTGGGGAAGAGCGATCACTTCTGCCCCAAGCTTCGTTTTCGACTTTTTAAGCAAGCAACTACGGCTTGAAACGGCATCCAGGCGAAGAATACTCAAACCATCTTGTTGTCTCCTATTTCGACAAACAGATATCTCATGAATCCCAACTGATAAAGAGTCGACCTTCAAAGCGAGAAATCAATTCTACATCGACTTGGACACTCTTGCCGATGGAATCGAAAGTCCCAATCGCTGCACCTAAAATATTCGACTCAATCCACAGGTACTCTTCGTAAAGATGTACAACGGCCCGATTGGTCTCGATAAAATCTGTGTGCCAGCGACCGTAGGTGCAACTCAAACGACGGCCAGCATCAGCTTGTTTGAGCAGCTTCACGGGATTTGGCGCGAGAAACTTCAAGAGGCTCTTTCCTAGCAAGCTTCCGGAAAAGGCCCGGGCATTTCCCAACCCTATTTCTTGCATTCCTTGATGGACGTTCTGTGGACCTGCAAGCAAAGCACCGGCGACCGCCAAGCGCTCCAAGAATTGAGTAACCGGATAGAGGTGAACGGCTGAATACTTTTCAGGGTACAGGTCTACAAAGGGCCGCTCCCTGCCAGCCCGACGCAATATATTCAAAGTATTTTTAAAATAAAGACCACGCAACATCGCTGAGGCCGGGACCAAAGCAATACGCTCTTCGAGGTCGCAACTCGCGACGAGATCTCGAACACTAGAATTGATTGGCATATTGAATGTAGGCTATCACCAGCCGAAACCCTATCGCCAGTTTTGCCCCATCACTACCAGAGTCAAGTTCGGAGCAAGACGGCTTTGACGAAAATGGTGCTCGCCTTTCCCCTGAACGACAAGAATCAATATCGGTAAATTATAATCATTTCAGGATCTTATCAGAGACACGCCCACTTATAGAAGAGCGAGTCGGAAGTCGCTGACAGAGTCGCGGCTGAACCCCCGATCTTGAAACGAGCGGGCCATCATTTGACCCTTTGAGCTCCAAGGCCCTCAAGCGACCCCAAAGCGATCCTTACACGAAAATCTGTACTTACTTTCTGCTCGCCTGAGACCTTTCTCCCGAGTAGCTTGAACGTGACCATGCAACCCGAAGCTATCGATGCAAAAGCTCCTCTCTCGAAAGTAGAAAGTTGCAAGAGAGTCGTCCGGCGACTGCTGCTCAGCGGTGAGAACAGCTCCCCAAAAGCAGCTGTTCGGGACGGCGACGAGATCTACGTTATCGGCACTTCCCCTCATCAAGAGCTACCGAAAGGACATCTCACTTTTAAGACAACCCTGCCTGCCGTTGATCAGACGCTGATGCTTCGACTGAATCAATGGGCTGAGTCAGAATGTTGCGAGAATGAAGTAGTTCTCAGAGCTACCCTGCGTTCTCAGGTACCTTTCCTCACCGACCTAGGTATGCGCATGCAACAAATAGCTCATCAAGCTACTGTGACGCTTCAGGACCTCCATGCTGAAGCGGCTCTGCTTGATGGCCTGAGTGCAGAGGAAACCATCGTATTGAAGAGCTACTTTCTTCATCAAGGTACTTCGGTCGAAGAAAACAGTGCAACAAAGCGGAAAAAATGTGCAAAAAAGCTCCTCCGCTTTCCGCGCCCCTACCTCGAAAGGAGTCTGCGATGGGTTCTCTCCAAGACCCTACCCGAACCTCAAAAATTCGAAGTTCTGATCAGCGCCTTACAAGTCAATGCCACACGAGCAATCATTCCTGTTGCAAAAGAACTTCGTAATCAAGGCCAGACTGTTGGCTTCTTGGTCCGCTATCGAGACCGGATCAGTCAAAGTCTGTTAAAGCAGGAAGGCTTCTCATGGAACTTCGCAGAAGCCGGTTCAAAAAAGAACACATCCAGCATCAAACGCGCTCGCCGCGAATTGAGAGAGCTGCCAGAGAAAATTTTTGAAGACCTGACCCAAATCCTGAATCTGCCCACTTGGCTCTCCACCCCTGAGATGGTGAATTACTTACGCTCTCAAACTCTGGGAAGAGCAAAAGCGACTTTGGAGCAGGCGTATATTTATGATGAGGCTCTGCGGGCTACTGAGTCTCGAGCATGTATTTATATCACGCACCGCGCTCTATTCGACGAACTGCTCCGCCAACCGGACTTAGAACAAGTCCGCATTCTCTTTCTTCAAGGACTCACCGCGGATATTCCTCCGACCGCGACCACCATGAAACTGGAAAAGGCTATTGTGGGTAGCCAACTCGACCTCGAATACATCCGGCGCTGCGGTCTGAGCGAAGAAAAGATCGCGATCACTGGCTACGCCGATTACGACCATTTCCGAAGTCTCAAGCCCCAAGAAAGTGAAGCAAACTTACGGAAAGCTCATCCTCAAGCACAGGGTCGCCCGATCGTTGTCTTCACCTCACAATATGCAACGCCGATATTCCCCGACTGGGCGCGCCAAAAGAATCTCGAGACAATGGTCGAAACGGCCGAAAAAATGCCTGAAGTCTTCTTCATCTTGCGTCTTCACCCACTCAAAGAGAAAATCCCACCGGCGCTACTCAATCGCTTACCCGCGAATGCTGTATTTTCGAATCAAGGATCCACTCCCGAAGCGATCCAAGGTGCTCACGCGCTCGTCACTTTTTGGTCCACAACAGCCTTAGAGGCTATCCTGCTCAACACTCCTCTGATTCAGCTGAATGCCACAGGTCTGCCTGATTTTCTCGATCTTTCTAGCGAGAGCGGCCAGAGTTTTGTTCGTCATGCGAAGGACCTCGCGCTGCGACTTCGCACTCTGATCCATCAAGGGGACCAAGAGATCCTGGCGAAGCAGCATGAGTTCTGTCAGCGTCACGAATTAATTCAAGAAGCGCCGAGTGCACCTCTAGCGGCAGATATCATCCGCGCCGCCATCGAGCTTAAGGCAACACGCCAGGACCACTGAGGTGCGTCAAAGTCATGGTTGCATTGGCAACTCGAAGCAGCTTCGAGTAGATCGTTTCTACCCTACCAATATTAAACCAAAAGCTCCTCGAGGATCCGACCTCGCTGAGGAGCTGTCTGTTCTCTCAGACCGAAAATCTCGCGAATTGTCGGCACAATATCTTTCAAATAGCGAGGTTGACTGCTGTTGACCCGACCTCTCGGAGGAATCATCGTTCCTTCGGCAAACAAGAAACTACGCGCTGACTCTGGATATTGACGTCCATGATCACGAAAATTTGCAGCTCGTCCATGATCAGTTGTGACCAAGAGCAGGGTCGAGCGACCAGCACGTCTGAACTTGGCCAGCTCATGGCGCAATTTCCCAATATGGTCATCAGCCCGCGTCAAAGACTGTAAATATTCTGAATAGGAACCAGCATGACCATACTCATCAGTCTCTCCTAAACTCAAAAATAGAAATTTTGGTCCCACTTCTCGAAGAAATGAAAGCGCCAGTTCAGCGGTAATTTCATCATATCGAAAGTCTCCCCAGCCGCCCCCATCTGCTTTGCCTTTCGCCAATGCACGACAACAACCAGGTAACCCTTGAAGGGCCGAATGACCAAACCCTCCCCATCGACCGGTAGAAACAACTCCACTCTTTACCGACGACGCTGCGACCTCTATCTGAGCCCAGGAAGAAAAGGCTCCCACAAGAGTCGGATCGGAGGGGTCTTTTCGCTGAAACCCATCCAAAAGCGTCAGCCGTTGCATTCGCTGGCAATCGTTTTCCGTACAGGCCAAGTCGGAGGTGCCGGAGAGCATTTCCATGTATCCGGGGAGGGACACAAAGTTTGGACCTGAAGCAAAAAAACCCTGTGTACCCGGAGCGCCTAGCACGATGCCATTGCTCTCCATTGCCATGAGCTGAGGAATCAATTGTCGACGCGGGATGCCAGGGTTCAAAGGTGCATTGCGGGGCTCATAAAAAACATCTTGCCATCTGACACCATCGACTGCGACGAGCACAATCAGTGCCTCTTCCACGGGCTCATGCCCTCGCCCACACCACTTTTCTTGACCCGGCCCCCATCGATGCTGACACGCACTGATAGCACCCCCTACCCCCAGACAAGCTCCAGTCTTCAGAAGCAGCCGCCGGCTTAATTGATCCGCTCTTCCTGAAGCTGATAGCCCGAGGCCGACTCCCTTCTTCATAGAGGATGATTTCCCAACTACCCGTGACAATCATCCGACAACCGAGGAACAGAAGAGCGAATATTGCACTTATTCGTCCATCTCCGTTTCATGCAACCTCAATCCTCAAGAGTGAGAGGAAGTAGTTTTACGATTGACGACTCGCTGCGAGCACGCCACACCCAAACTATGCGACGCTGGATTTCTCTCCTCCCTACTCTCAGCATGCTCGCTTGCACCCAGACAGCACCAACGAGTTCCTCACGGGCTGAACCCAAAAACGCGCCTGACCCACCGGCGTCGATCCCTGAGGGAAAAAAACCACGGCTGATTCTCTGGCTCACGATTGATCAACTGCGAGGTGGCTACCTGGACAAGTACCGTCGTCACTTTGGACAGGATGGGTTTCAACGAATCGCTCGCCAGGGCATGGAATATAGCCATGCCCACTATGGGCACGCTATTACCGAAACTGCACCTGGCCATGCAACACTCTTCACTGGAGCCGCCCCCCGCGAACACGGGATAATTGGAAATAGTTGGCTTACACCCAAGGGAAAATTGGTCACCTCAGTTCTCGATCCGAAGACCAACTTGGTCGGCCCCGGGGAGCTCAAGATGGGACCCACAACACCTCCAACGCCTGGCCGCAGTCCGCATCGCTTGCTTGTTCCTACCCTCGGAGACCAAATGAAAAAAATCTCGAACGGACAAGCGCTTGTTTACGGAGTTTCGACGAAAGACAGAGGCGCCATCTTACCCGCCGGTCATGCAGGTCAAGCATTTTGGCTTGGCGAAAAGGGATTTGTTACCTCCACTTATTACTCTGTGACGACTCCGCCTTGGCTAGAGGAGCACCATCGAGAACACCCGCCAGAAAATTATCTCAGCGCCCCCTGGTCGCTCTCTCTTGCCGAAGAGCTCTACCTCAACCCACCCTCCTCTTCACCTTTCCGAGCGAAGCTATTAGGGCAAAATTTTCCGCATCATTTTTCACCCCACATATCATTGAGTCAGCAACTAGCCCTCTCTCCAGCTGGTGACGAAGCGGTTATCGATCTGTCCATCAGTCTACTCAGGAGCGAAGCTCTTGGGCTCGACCTCGAACCAGACTTACTCTCCATTAGCCTTTCGTCCACCGATAAAATCGGTCATGCCTATGGCCCTGAGAGTCGCGAGTTCGAAGACCAACTCATCAAACTCGACCGACTTTTGGCCCGTCTATTTTCTGCAGTAGACAAGCAGGTCTCCCGTGATGAGCTCATCATTATTCTGAGCGCCGATCATGGTGGCTGTGAAACAGTTAGCCACCTGCGGTCCCTGAACCTCCCCGCCCTGCGACTCACCGAAGAGACTGTTGCTCACCACGTCCGAGAGATTCTTCGAGATGAATTCAATGATGATAGCTATCTACTGGGCATCTCTTCGCCCTACGTCTACCTTGACCAGGAACGCATAAGAAAAAAGCAAATCAACGAATCACTGGTCCGTGAAAAAATCGCCCAAGGCTTGCTAACTCTCCAAGGCGTACACAGTACTTACACCCAATACGATACCCAGGGGGGAGGCGCTCTACAGCAGCGGGTGAATGCCGCCTTTCATCGAGAAAGGTCTGGTGCAATCTACATCGTACCTCGACCATATACCCTCTTTCTTCAAAACAGTAGTCTCGCCGCGACCCACGGTAGTCCGTGGTATTACGACACTCACGTCCCGCTCTTCATTGTCGCGCCTGGAGTCGCACCCGGAATTAGTCACGAGCAGGTTGATATCCGTAGTATCGTGCCCACGATTGCCCAGCTCATACAAATACCAGCGCCGGCCGCAGCGTCTTGGCCCGCACTTCGAGCCCTAGAATAAACAAGAGCGTAGTCCCTGCGTCGCCTGAGAGCAGCTTCCCCTCATACAATGGTCTCGCCTAAGGCCGATGAAATCAAACTCACACAGGCCTCAGCCGTTTGATTGCGAATATCCAACATAGGATTCACTTCCACCACATCCATCGCTGAAAGAAGACGAGTATCCGCCACTTTCTCCATTAAGAGAGAAAGTTCTCGAAAAGAAACCCCACCGTGAACGGGGGTCCCGACACCTGGGGCAGAAGTAGGATCCATCACATCGATATCGAGACTGAGATGCAGATGACGAACCCCTGAAAGCCGTTGAAGAGCCTGATCAACAACGCAAGCCATCCCTTGCTCGTCGATGGCTCTCATCGAAAACACTGCGACACCGGCACGCGCCAATGCCTCTTTTTCTCGCTTATCCAACTGCCGAACACCAATCAAAACCACCTTATCGCTCCTTATTCTCCGTCCACTTCCTACCCCCACTAGGGTGGGGTGACCGTGGCCGAAGATCACCGCTAGAGGCATCCCATGAATATTGCCCGACGGAGAAGTGGCTGGCGTATTGAAGTCACCATGAGCATCCACCCATAACAGTCCAGCCTCCTCTTGCGCCGCAGACGCAGCTACACTGCCGATGGCGACAGAGTGGTCTCCCCCAAGAATCAGAGGAAAGTCGCCCTTCTCGTAGACACGCATCACTTCCGTATAGAGCTGGCAGTTCACTTCGGAAATCACCCCAAGGCGCTCGGCATTGCTCAGATTTTGTACTCGGCTTACGTTTAAGTTGCCTCGGTCGATCACCTCGTGGCCATCGTCGATGAGGCGCTCAGCCAATCCAGCATACCGTAATGCCGCCGGTCCAACGTCGGTGCCACGGTGGCTCTGCCCTAAATCAAGCGGCACCCCAATCATCTCGACTCTTGACGTCCGAGAAAGGTTCATTTGACACTCTCCACTAAGTTTCGAGCCAAATGGGTCATAAAATCTTGTACATTGGTCAAAAAGGCTCTTGCTTGACCGCTGCCTCGATTGGCCAGCTTATCGGCAGAGAACTCTGTCGTATCGACAACCACAAGCATCACGGGGCGTACTTTGCCATCATTCAAGACTCGATAGCCCGGCAATTGATTCGCAAAAGCAATGGAGTGAAGCTGGGTCGCGAGAGCGACCACCGTGGTCGCTTGGCGCGCGTGAAGACGCATCGCATCCTGAGCTCGATAAACATCGGCTTCAACCTCGGGCAAGGGGCCATCATCTCGTATTGACCCAGCCAACACATAGGGAATGGCATTGCGCTCCAAAGCACCCATCACCCCACTATCTGTTCCTTCTAGCGACTGGAATGCCTGCTGAATACTCCCAGCACGCCTCACACCATTGAGAATATCAAGGTGGTGGTAATGACCTCCGGACAAGATTCGTTGGTCATAGATGTCTTGACCAAGAGCCGTGCCATAAAAGCCTGCTTCGAGGTCATGGGTGGCCAAAGCATTGCCCGCTAAAAGCCCGTGACAGAACCCTGCGTCAATCAACTGAGCGAGGCTATTTCGACTATCTTGATCGAAGACCACGGCAGGCCCCGCAACCCAGACGATCGAACCATGGTCCCGATCATGACGTAGAACTTGGTAGAGTTCCTCATAGCGAGAAGAGAAGGGGCTTTCTCGAGTTCCCCTCGTTCGAAATGCAAACTTTTCCTGCCTTGCCTCTTGGTCTGGAAACCCCTCGGTATGAACCAAGATACCTTCTTGACCGTCTTCGCTTCGGCCCAAAACCACCAACTCGCCTTTCTTGAGCCGACGACCTTCGACCACATCGAAAGAGCCATGCCGCCAAACAATCACGGCGTCCATTCGACTTTCCCTGAGAAGATGCCAGCTGCCATCTTCGCTCTTAATGTATTCAGGGTGATTGGAGGTTGCATGGAACCCTTCCGGCGCTACCCCATCAGCAGGGGCAGGCTCGAAGCTAGCCACCGGCGAGGAACGGAAAGCGCTCGACGAAAAATCGGGCGCGCAGTAACTTTCTCCCGACAGCAATGACAAGAGTTTTTCTCCCATCGCTACCTCTGACATATCGCCTCCTTGCTGGAGGATAGCACAGCGTAGCTAACTTGCAGCTAAACGACGCCGCTGACTTTCTGCCTGAGATGGGCCCTGCGGACATCAAAATTTTTAAGTACGCGACGCGAAAAAATTGCCCGAAAGTGCTTTTTGCTTGGCAACTCACATCATCGAGTTCTTCTCAAGCTGAGTCAGGAATACAGGTTTCCAGGTCCCAGGTTCTTCCGCTCACGAGCCTTCATTTCTAACACACGCAAGACGGTCTTTATTATGGGTTCAGAATATTCCCCGCGCTATCGAGAACAAGAGGGTCCACATCGAGAATATCGGCCGGCATACTAATATCAGGTGGGCTGCTGGAGTCTTCCACCGAAAGAGCGCCGCCTGGTAATGAATAGTCATCGGCCACATTCACGTCGACGACATAACCAATGTCTGCGAGTGACTGAATTGTTAGAACACTCAAGGGCATGGGCGAGGTCTGTTCACTAATCCCGGTCATAAGCTCACTATCAAAGGTATCTTCGCGCCAATGGCTATCACGAGTGCCCGTGCCACCGTAGAAATTCTCTACAGGCACCTTCATCCCAGGGTAGTTACTTCCGCCCAACGATTCGAAAGCAGCGAGGGCCAAGGGACCACTGAAGAACGTATCCACTGTTCCAGGGAAAGAACCAATCGAAGGGTTACCTAAGAGCCCAAAAGAATTCCACAAGGTGCCGATACCAATCACATGCCCCATCTCGTGCAGTATCAAGTCCTCAAGAATTCCGTCTGCGGCTATCTGGGCGAGATCTTCTTCGTCGAAAACCATCAAACCGGCGACGGTCGTTCCACTACCGCGCACAAGGCAAGGTGATGCTTGGCCAAGAACCCCACCTACCCCGTCGATTGGGTCAACTTGGGCGTAGATAACGATATCATCGACAAGCGTCGTGAGTGCGGGAACCCGTCCTTGATTACAAAAACCAGAATCGACTGGTGAGAGTCCGAAGTCGCGATCGGGTACGTCGCCAATAATTACCTCTTCCCAGCGAACTTGGGCTGCCTGAAACGCAGCTTCAATCTCTGGCAGCAACGGGTTGAGGTAGACAATTTCGACATTGTACTCCGAGGAGAGCACTCCGCCCGTACCGGCGGTCGAGGCCTCGCCATTAGTGCCTCCTCCGCTCGAGCCTCCGCTCGGGCCGCCGCTAGCTGAGCCGCCGCTAGCTGAGCCGCCACTAGCTGAGCCGCCGCTAGCTGGGCCGCCGCTAGCTGGGCCGCCGCTAGCTG
>JAKVCH010000060.1 GCA_022447485.1 Polyangiaceae bacterium
CAAATTCGAAAGATGGAGCAGGCAGAAAAAAAACGTCAGCAGCAAGGGAAGAAGGCCAGGAATTAATGCAGGTTTTTTGCTCCGGGACTCAAAACCCGATTAAGGTTCTTCAAAGCTTAGGTGAAAGATCTTCTCTCCTCTTCTCTAGGTGTGCGTGATGGGAATGAAAATGTACCGAACACTATCCAGCTTAATATTAGCTTCCGCGTTACTCTTTGCCCCTACGGCTTGGGCCGACGGCATGATCGGAGTCACTGCGGTAAAGTTGAGTGCTGGCGCCAATCAGTTGGGCTCACTTACGATTCAATTGGATGGAAAGCCGAACTACACAGCTCGGGTAGAGAAGGCGAACCGTCGGCTGATTCTTGATATTCAAGGCGCAGAGGTCAAAGGAGCAGCCACCGCCATCACTGAGTCGCGAGGCGAAGTCTCCGGCGTGCTTGTTCAGAGCTTCGGCACAGACAAGAAGAGCACTCGGGTCACAATTTCCCTCAAGCGTGAATTACAATTCAGCGTGAAGGTGGTCGGTCAACAACTCCAGGTTAAGTTTTCAGAGGGCGCCCTGGGGCCTGTTTTGGTTGCTGAAAGGCAAAGCAAGACGGCTGAGAAAATCGTTGAGCGTGCCAAGAATACGCGGGTTGATGTCGCCGATATCCGATTTCTACATGAAACCTATCGCGATCTGATTCTGCTGGACTTTTCTTCCCGTAGTCGCTTCTTGGTAGAAAATCAGAGTCATGGCCGCTCTGTGTTGACGGTGCGCAATGCTTCACTGCCGAAGGCTTTGGAGCGCACCATGGACGTTGGCTCGTATGGTGGCGACGTTGTTTTCATCACCAGCTATCAGCGGGGTGACGATGTTGTTTTCGAGGTGAAGCGTGATACGCGGGTCACTTCGAGCGTTGAGCGTATTGGGAATCGCTTGCAATGGTCGTTCTACGAGCCAGGTAATTTACCATCGACGCTAACGGGACGAGGCAAAGACGGGCAGGCTGCGCGCCGAGCGAGAACAATTGCGGTCGACGAAGAAGTCTTGGCCATGCCTCAAATCTCAACTGGTGAAGACGCCAGTTTTGGTGCCGTGCAGGTTGACTCGAACGAGGCCGGCGCCTTCGGCCCGACGATGTTAGCTCAACAATCCATCGGCTCTGGTCGGCGCATTGATATCGATCTAAAAGATGCTGATATTCATAATGTGTTGAGGATGATCGGTGAGGTTGCTCGACGCAATATTGTTGTGGCCGATAATGTTTCCGGAACGGTCACGATTCGCTTGCGCAATGTTCCTTGGGAGCAGGCTCTTGGGGTGATTCTTCAATCAAAGAAGCTGGGCATGGTCTCGCGGGGAAATCTGATTCGCGTTGCGCCCCTCGCTGAATTAGAGCACGAGCGCGATCTTGAGTTGCGGCGTCTGGCCCAGAAGGTACGTCTTGCTCCCTTAGAGACGCGACTGATACCAGTGAGCTATGCCATGGCTGATGACATGATTGGTCGCGGCGAAGCATTGCTCACATCGCGAGGTACCTTATCTGTTGATGTTCGCACAAATACCGTCATTGCACGAGATGTGAGCGGCGCTCTGGACCAAATTGAAGAGCTCTTTCGAGCTCTAGATACACCGACACCCCAGGTGCTGATCGAGGCCCGCATTGTTGAAGCGACGAGTAGTTATCTCAAGGATATTGGTATCCAGTGGGGTGGCTATGGGACGATGTCGTCATCGACAGGTAACCCCACAGGCTTAGCTTTTCCGAGCGCGATCGGTGTTACCGGTGGCGCGTCGGATAATAATACCCCCACTGCAGGTATTAGCCCTTTCCAGAATCAGGTGGCGAACCCAAATTTTGCTGTGAACTTGCCGGCAACTGTTGGTACGGGTCAGGGTGGTGCTCTTGGTCTCACCTTTGGCTCGATAGATAATAACGTCAATCTGGCAGTGCGCCTATCTGCTGCAGAGACAAGTGGTATGCTGCGGATTCTATCGAGTCCACGAATTCTCACCCTTGATAACCTCAAGGCACGTATCTCTCAGGGTACGTTGATTCCTTACTCACAGGTCTCGGCTCTGGGCGTACAAACTGTCTTTCAGGAAGCCAAGCTTCAGCTTTTGGTAACCCCTCATGTAACAGCTGATGGTAGTGTCAAGATGGCCGTCAAGATCAGTCGAGATGAGCCGGACTTCAACCAGACTTCTGCCCGAGGCGATCCAACAATCCTTAAGCGCCAGGCGGAGACGGGCTTATTGGTGATGGACGGTCATACTGCTGTGATTGGTGGAATCTTCACTCGAAATAGTGGTCGCAGCGTAGATCAAGTACCTTTCTTCGGCGATATTCCGATTCTGGGTCTTCTCTTCCAGCGCCGTCGTGCCAGCGACCGCCGGAGCGAGCTGGTCATTTTCATCACACCTCGAATTGTCAACCGAGCTGAGGCTTTGGGGCGATAACTTTCCTGAAGGACTGAGAACAAGGGTGGCGGAGACGTCGCCCTTTTTTCTTTGGTGGTGTAGATAGAAGGTGTGAGTCACAACCTTTCCTCTTCCGGCCAATCTGTCAGCGACGTAGAGTCACTCGCAAATTGGCAGCAGGGTGACCTCCTCGCTGAAGGCGGCAGTGCGTCTCTTTACAACGCAAAGGGGCGTGACGGTGCGCAGGCTGTGATGAAGATCGCTCGGCCGGGGTGTGAACCCTACTTATTAGTCGAGGCGCAACTTTTGATGCTCTGTGGTGGCGTTGGCTCGCCAGCTTTGCTTGCTACCGGAGAAATCAATGGGCAAGCCGTTCTTTTGATGGAGCGCATTCATGGGCAAAATGATGCTCAAGTCGCTGCGCCCCAATCCTCAGAGGATGCGAAAAAACGCTTACGTTCTCTAATTGAGGATATCGGCTCGACCTTGAGATTTTTTCATCGCCTAGGTTGGGCTCATGGTGATCTCAAGCCAGAAAATATCATCACAGATCGAGCGGGACGACGCTACTTGATCGATTTTGGTCTGGCGTCTTTGGTAAGAAGTACTTCTCTGGAAGGTGGCAGCTGGGAGTATTTACCCCGGGAGATTCTCAATGGACAGACGCTGACCGCGCAATCGAGAGACGTCTATGCTTTCGCGAAGCTGATGTCTGATTATGCCTCGAAGTGGCGGGCGTGTGCCGCCTTTTCTGAGTCGGAAAGTACTTCAAAGCAAGAGCAGACGCAGGCGCAAGAGTTCTTGGCATACCTGGCTCCGCTTCTCGAGTTGGATTAGGGAAACCGTCCAAGCCTGAGCGCGCTTTTATCTGATCTTCCACAGGAAATGAGTCTTTGCTTTGGAGAGGACACCGCAGATCAACGTTATTATTATTGGGTAAGAGCTCTGTATCTGAGTACAAGATTTGAAGAACTTGAATCTTTCTTAGTCACCACGAGGAAGGGGAGCAGAGAAGACTTCCTACGAGGCATGAGTGGAGACTGGCTGTGGCATGCTTATGCGGTTTTGGCACCTCTCTACGAATTTCTTGGTAGCGAAGATGGCTCTCCGGCTGAGCCAGAGATTCCCCAGATGGTCGCTGCTAGGCGAGGAGAACGTTTGGCTTTCTTACGAGGGTTGGGCGTCGACTCGATGACTTCAGTCGTTCATCAACCGGAAGCCGAACTGATCGAGTCGTTGCTCCAGAGGCCAGCCGAAGAGGTGCGCTTTCCGGGGACACTCTTGGAGCGAGTGATTCGTTTCTCTGATGCTCCAGAGATTGGCTTAGCTCGAGCCTTAAAGGCTGAGGTGAACAAATCGGCAGAGTTAGCTCTGCTCTTAGCTCGGCAGTTTCGCCGTTGGGGTTACCCTCGAGAGGCATTGGATTGTCTCCAGGGTCTCGATTCGGTAGCGGCGCTCTTGGAGCGAGCAAAAGTTTACCTATTTGCTGGAAATCGAGAGGCAGCTCAAAAACCTCTTTTGGAGGCTCGCCGGTGTAGGAAGAGCGAGCGAGAGTCAGGGCAGGTCGAGGCTTTCTTTGTTCGTCAGGAGGTCAATCGTGGGCACTACGGTGAAGGGAGAAGGTTAGCGGCCGAGGCTCCCATGACCGTCGAACTTTTGGAGAGCCGTGCTTTAGCTGAGCTCTACGATGGCGAAGCACAGGAAGCCTTATTGACCTTGGACTGGGCTTGGGAATTGGGCACCGGACCAGAAGAAAGAGCTCGTGTTTTGGCTGTACGCGCATTGGCGCTTTCTCAAGCTGGTCAAAGTGAAGAGGCCTTTGATGCTTGGACAACAGCTGCTCATACCGCTCAGTTTTCTGGAGCTCGCCTCGAAGCAGGCACCTATCTCACGAGCTTGGCCTCGGCAGCTTTAGAAGAGGGTCGACTCAAGGTGGCTGAGGAGGCTGCTCAGGAAGCTTTGGAGTGTTTTTCTGCCTTGGCGCGGCCTGAGCAAGGTGTGCGAGCCCTCTTGGTTTTGACGGCCTTGCATTCCGCTCTTAATAATAAAGCCCTGGCGCTGCGTGCGGGCGCGCGAGCTCTTCGTCTACTTCCCAATGGAGAAGACCCTCAAGCGCGCCTCTATCTCTTACTCGCCTTAATCGACGTGAGTGCTCCAAAAGAAGAGCAAGTCATTCGTGCGCAACTTGCTCGCCTCGTAGCAGAAGTAGATAGTTGGGATGCGGTCGATCGCCTCTATATTGCTGCCTATGACAAGGACTTAGGTGCCCAAACAGCCCGGGTCTCCCTTGGCTTGGTCGACTATCAGGAGTGCCAAGACCCGAATGCGCGCTTGCGCTATTTGACCCAATGTATTGCTCATCATTTGGATGCTCCCCCTCGGGGCGGAGAACGAGTGCTCGATGAAGATGAAGGGAATTTCCTTCTCGAAGTTGCAGCGAACGCTTCCTTGGGGGGCTGTCACGATTTGGAGAGTCTGAGGTTTTTGAGGCAGGCCGATGCTCTTGCTGCAAAGGGGACGGACTCGGCCTACCGCCGCCAACTGAACGTCGCCATGCAGCAGGTGCTTCACCGGCTCAAGAGTGCCGCGAGCGTCGAGCAAAATATAGCCTTAAGTCGCTGGCAGAAAGAGGTAAGAGCCCAGCCAACAATGGCGGCGAGTTACCCTTCAAGCTCAGCCTTACCCGACTTAACGCGCATGGCGGAGGCGTTGAGTGAATATCGAGGCGTGCAAGAGTTACTGCAAAAGGCGATCGACTTAGTCTTGACCTGGGGCGGCTTAGAAAGAGGAGTGATTCTTCTCCGGGCACCAGGGAATCGCCTGGTGATGCGGGCGGGACGACATATGACTCGTGGTGAGTTGGCAGGTGAGCAAGAGAAGCTGAGCCTTAGTCTAGCCCGCCAATGTCTCAAGCAGGGGCGCTCACTCTCGCTCTTCGACGTGCTCCAAGCCGAAGAGAACTTATCAACGAGCATTCACTTTCTAGGCTTACGATCGGCTTATGTGACACCTCTACGCGCTCGCGGTGAAGTCTACGGCGTTCTCTATCTCGATGATCGTAGCCGTCCTGACGCATTGGGTGAGGGGGAGATACGCTGGACGGAGACCATTGCCACGTTGACGGCATTAGCTCTCGCTTCGGAGCGGATGCGTCTCTCCGAATTGCGCGAGGCTGCACGAGTGAGGCGTTGGGCGGCTCGGGAAGCCCGTCGAGCTCAGCTGAACGCCGAAGAACTCAAAGAGCTGCGTTCCCAGAAGCAGGGCCAGGAGCCTGGATGGTTATTTTCAAAAGAAGGCCGGCGAATTCTCTCAAGGTCTCCCAAGATGGAGCGCCTGATTGAGTTGGTGCGAAGAGTGGCGCCCTCTGAATTGAGTGTGCTTATCACCGGCGAATCGGGGACCGGCAAGGAACTTTTGGCTCGAGCATTAGTCGACTTAAGCCTACGTCCATCAGCGCCATTTGTGACGGAAAATTGTGCGGCGCTTCCGGAAACTCTGTTGGAATCGGCGCTTTTTGGGCATCAAAAGGGTGCTTTCACCGGAGCGACAGAGGAGCGAAGAGGTCTATTTGAGCGAGCTGATCAGGGGACTCTATTTCTCGACGAGATCGGTGAAATGTCCTTGGGGATGCAAAAGAAATTATTGCGAGTTCTCGCGGAGGGCAGTTTTCGTCCGGTTGGTGGAGGTAAGGAGCGCCACGTAGACGTACGAGTTGTCTGTGCGACCCATCGAGATCTTGAGCAGTTGGTCCGAGAAGGGCTCTTTCGCGAAGACTTATTTTATCGTCTGAACGTCGTCCACTTGGAGCTACCCCCTCTGCGAGAGAGGAGAGAAGACATTCCTCTCTTACTCGACTACTTCTCGAAATCCCATGGTCAGGATCAGCCGATTCACTTTTCGCCCCTGGCTTTGCAGCGCTTAACGTCTTATTCGTGGCCAGGAAATATTCGACAATTGGAAAACGAGGTGCAGCGTCTACTTGTCTTGGCTGGGCAAAATATTCGTGCCGCAGATCTATCGATTCCCTGGGAGCAAGGCGACACTCTTCAATCGAGGACTCTGAAAGAGCAGGTGGATTCTCTAGAAAGGCAGCTGATCCAAGAAGCTCTTGAGGTAGAAAATTTGAATAAGACGAGAGTCGCCGAACGTTTGGGCTTAAGCCGCTATGGGCTGCAAAAAAAGATGAAGCGCTTGGGGGTTTCGGAGCCTGAGGAGAATCAGCGAAGAGGCTCGAAGAAATAGCCAAAAACTGGGCCAAGTTCGTCGGGGGAGATAACTCTTCATCGATGTCCGCACTTGCGAATGAAGTCACCGTATTTCCTCGGCCTTTTTTGAAATGGGCGGGGGGGAAGAGACAGCTTGAGAAGGAAATTCTCAGTCACTTACCTGAGGCGATCGATACTTACTTTGAACCATTTCTCGGGGGTGGAGCTGTTTTTTTCGCCTTGGCTGGCCAAAAGCGCTTTCGTCGCGCGGTGATTGGTGATCAGAACCCAGAGCTAGTCACGACGTATCGAGCGATACGTGATGATGTCGAAGAGGTGATCGGTGTCTTGGGTCGTATGAAGAATTCCGAAGAAGCGTATTACGCGACTCGCGCTCAAAAGCCTCGAAAGCCTGCTCGGGTAGCTGCTCGAATGATCTATCTGAATCGTACCGGTTTTAATGGTCTCTACCGTCAGAATAAATCAGGGGGCTTTAATGTTCCCTACGGACATTATAAGAAACCCCGTATTGCTGATCCCGATGGCTTACGCGCAGCCTCTGCAGCTCTGCAAAATGTCAGCATTCTTGAGGGTGACTTTGATGCAATGCTCAGCGAGGCGGCTGGGGGCGACGCGGTCTACTTTGATCCGCCCTATTTGCCACTTTCGTCGACTTCGAGTTTTGCGGAATACCACAAGCTGCGATTCGGGGTGCCCGATCATATTCGTTTGGCGCGCCTCTATGCAGACCTCCAAGAGCGGCAGGTCTGCTCGGTGCTCTCGAATTCTGATACGCCGGAAACGCGGCGTATCTTTGGTGCATTTCCCCATGAGTTCGTCCAGGCGCGCCGAAATATCAACTCAAATGGTCAGCGTCGCGGAAAAATTAATGAACTTTTGGTTTTTGGTCATGCATTTACGGCTGCTGAAGCTATGCAGAAGACCGGATGAATCCTCAGTCTCCTAAGAAAAGAGCGAACCGCCGTTCTTCGCCCGCACCAGATGGGCAGGCCGAGGCGAAGCCTGAGGGCTCAGGAAAAGCTCCCCGAGGGAAGAAGACGCGTCCCACGGGCAATGTACAAACCCTGTCGATGGGGAGAGTACTGTTGATTGCCGTCACGGGTTGTGCCGTAGGAATTCTATGGCCTCGTCTTGCAGGGGTCAGTTTGGTTCCCGAGGCACCCGTACAGCAGCCAACAAACGCGGTCGACGAAGATATTGCTGCGGCGCCCCAGCCCAAACAAGCACAACCCCAAGAGGTGAGCCCTCTGGAGCGCATTGAAATTGGAACACCGCAAGTCACGTCCTGCCGCTCGACCGATGGCAAGAAAAGTAAAAATTGCGGTCAGGTGCCCGTCGACAAATTACTCCTCGATCCCCTCAAGACTCTTGCTCTATGCCCCGGAACCGAGGGCTCTTTTGGAAAGCTTTCACTGGGGATGGTCCTCAATTTTGAGAAAGGCGTTGTGGAGTCTTTGAAGTCAGGTCGGAGCACTTCTCTGCCCCGAGCTAATGCGGACGAATTGTTGCGCTGTGCTCAAAAGGCTCTTGCCTCGGTGAACTTGGGAACAGTGACTCCTGAGCAGGCTCCTTATGTCTCCTACACCGTCTATTACCCGATTGAATTGAAGACCCCTGAAAGCGTGATCCAGGACCAGGTGAAGGTCATTGAGGCCAGCGGCTATGCGACTGTCCGCTGGAAGGTGGCTCAGATCCGAGAGCAGGGCGAGCGCGACGCGCCTGTTCTCGCTCGTTTGCTCTCTGGAACCAAAGTAGTGGTCACAGGGCGTCAAGGTGAATGGTATCGAGTCAAGTACGATGGATCTGGTCGGGAAGGTTGGGTCCACGGTGCGGCTTTAGGCCTACAAGAAGAGTGAGGGGCTCACCCTGGTTTGCATAGCCGCAGGAAGTTGCTTTAGTTTCTTCAGGGGCTGAGCCTTTCGATGCTTATCTCTCTCATGGTAAGGACCCGACGTGGCAGACTCTGGAAAAAAGAATCCACAGGCGAGCACAGGCGTTTCGTCAAAGGCATCTGAGGATCCCCGAGCCAGCTCGCTGGCCGTCGATGGGGCGAGCGAGAAAAACGATGTGGTCTTGGTTGGGGGGCCGACAGATGATCAACAGGGCTTGAGAGTGCTGCGAGCTCGAGGGCAGAAAGTTGAACTCGGTGAAGTGAGGCCCGTTCAGGAGGGGAAACCGATGAATGGCGACCTTGTGTCCTTACAGCCGCGCCAATCGGTGCCAGGCCTTTACGATGTCACCACTCATTATCAATCGGAGAGCGGTTCGACGAAAGGAGCATCTGGAACCTCTTCATCGTCCACGGAGCAGTCAGAGAGCCAAGTAGCAGGGGCGATAACCAAGGGTCCAGCTCAGGTAGCAACCTCTCAGTATCGACAGAATTGGGATCAAATCTGGGCGAGCTCGGCTTCGAAAAGGAAGGAACAACCCAACTAGAGCCTTTTCCTCAAGGTGCGCTGCTTTAGAAAAACTGTCGAAAGCGCTCGAAATTTTCAGCATAGATCCAAGCTGTTCCGACTTGGTCATCGCGCCTGAGAGGCACAACAACCTCGCCTCTTCGGAGCCGGGGTTTTCCATAGCTGTAGACGATTTTTGAGGACTTTGAATTGTCCAGCCTCGGCTTGCTCGAGGAGGAAGGGTCCGAGGTAGAGTCTTTCAATGAAAGCAGCGTTACTTGGATTTGAAGCGGTCCGAACTCAGAAGAACTGAGGGCCTTTGTGACCTCGAAAGGAGAACAGCCGAGCCATGACTCGTAGGCGCCTTGAGTCCATTCTTCGCTCAGTTCAAGGCGATCGTTTTCCCAAAACCCATCTTTCTTTGTTAGGCGGATACTCTCAGATGGTCGCCTGAGCCCTCGGTCTTGGAAGTGAGCAGAAATAATGATTTCTTCGGCAGCTTGCTTGAGAGAAGTATAGGGGCCTCGGTTCATCAAAGAGAGTTGCAGGAGACGGTAGAGGCCATCCGAAAGTACGAAGACCGCTTCTTGTTGATCAAACCGGCTGAGGTGGCCGCCATAAACCCGTCCAGCGACTAATAGTTCATGCTCTGACTTTTCTCCGCCCTGATTTTCGATAAATCGAAGCCTTAGCCTTGGATCCATGAAGCGAGCTTCGGAGGGCTTCACCCAGCGTTCAGCTTGGAGATGTTCCAGTTGATGCAGCAGTTTTTCGATTTGCTGAGGATCAGGCAATGGTGCGATCCCTGGTGTGCCTTCAAAGAACCAACGTCCTTCGCTCTTTTTCAGCTTTTGAAGCCCATCTTTGGTTTTCAGCTGGAGAGCGACGATATTCTGCTCCTTGGCCTGATAAACCATTTTTGAGCGTGCCCAGGTAGCGTCGGGGTCGAGGAGTTGGATCTGCTCAGGAGAGAGAGCGAGCAGAGCGCCATCGCTCTGTCGCCTCGCGAACCTTTCGCCCGAATCTGTGGGGAAGAAGAGAGTCATCTGAAACTTCGCCCCCGCCTCGGAGTCTTTTCGGATACTGACCGATGGCGAAATCGTCAGCTCGGCCCATTGATTCTCGGGTTTGGCTAGCCAAGCCTGGAGCGCGGGAGAGGGTGAGGCGAGAATACGAGCCTTTGAACTGCTGAGCTTTTCTAACCAAGCATTGCCAACCGATAATTCGACACTTTCTTGCCTGGGGCTGAGCAGTTGGAACCTTTGACCATCTCGAATCAGATCGAAGCGCCAACTCTCGTTCGTCAACACGACGTGATCAATTTCGTCAAAGTTGAGAGGTGCCAGACTTTTATCGATAAAGCGCTCGGCATCTTGATGGAAGGCTGAAAATAGTTCTCGTTTGAGGCAGCCACTTCGGCGAGGAGATTCTTCTTCGAAAGCTAAGATCCGTTGGGAATCGTCTGGGCATTTTCCACCGATCTTCAAATGATGGTTCTGACCATTTGATGTCAGCACCTGCAGCGCAACATGATGAGGGTCGGCGTTCACGCTCGAAGCTGTCTTTATCCAAGGTGTGAGCTTTTCAAGATCCATTCGTGCCATTTGCTCAAATAGAAGATTCACAGGGGCTCGAGCGGCTCTTTGACCATTGGATAAGACAAAGCCAGAGGGCGTCGCCTGGAGTCCGACGACTCCACGGTCGCTGCTCAATTCTAGCTTTTCAACTTTTCTTTTTGGCCAAGGAGCTAAGAGGGGACCGAAGAAGCTGCGGGGATCAGCAGGAAATTGCTCAAGCTCAAACCCTCTCACTTTTCCTGAGGCTTGGAAGTCTTCATTTTTCCAGAGCTGGGCCCAGATAGAAGGATCGCTCTGAGCTGGGTTGGGCTTTCGAAATAGGTGGAGCTGATATTTTGTATCGTTGACCCGAAAAAGGAGACTGAATTCAGGCCTAACTGAGGGCTCAAGAATTGGCTTTTGGTTTTTCCGGCTATCCCACTGCATGGCGAGAAGAGCATTGAGGAACTGACGCATCTCTGCTGGGTCGACTTCGGCCGCTTGCGTCTCTGCGGGTAAGAGTGCGGAGGTGATGCGATAAGAATCAACTGAGGCGTCTGTTGCGCGTTCCAGCGAGTAGAGCTCTTCTTTTTTTCCGGTACTGACCTGAATGCCTGCGATGTTTTCCTCTTCGACCTCCTGAAGGACGTCCCGGGTTCTCTGCTGACGCTCTTCGGTAGAGGGCGCTCTGGCTATCTCAATACTGGCAAGGGCACCACCGAGAGCGAGAGCGATGACCACGATGTGTAGGATACGTCCGCGAGGTAGACTCATGGTTGTTTTCTATCTTGTTTTTTCCGGTACGAGAGAAGAGCAAGACCCAGTAGTGCGGCCAAACCAGGCATCCAAAGGAGCACGTAGCGCATCAAGGAAGAGAGGCTTTCCTCCGTCAAAGAGATATTGGCACTTTTGAGACTTTTCCCAGGAATGCTCACCAAGGACCGCCGATGAACGGTCCAAGCGAGAAGCTGCTCCGCGAAGGTTCGATTTCCCAGGCGAGTCGACTCTTTCAGGCTGCTATTTTCTAAGAGTTCGCCCGAGCCAAGAAATGCGCCTCGATTCTTT
>JAKVCH010000600.1 GCA_022447485.1 Polyangiaceae bacterium
ATCATTTGCAGATTAAGAGCCGAGAGGGTGTAGATATCTTCTCGCTCCTGCGAGTCTTCAATCCAGCGGGAGAGGCGGCGATCAAATTCTCCGAATCGCCCGAGGTAGGTGAGGGAGCTGGCCCAAAAAATTCGCAGGGAGCTGAGCTCCCAGGCATGGTTGAAGTCAGTCTCCGTAAGCTCTTCCTCCGCGGCGGAAAAACACTTGGCAGCCTGAGCAAACTCGCTCATGAAGTAATGAATTTGTCCATCTGCATACTCTAAGAGCGCTTGACTTGTTTTCGCAGGAAGGCTGGGCAGGTGATCTAAGGCCTTTTTGCGGAAGAATTTAACTCTGTCTCGCTGAGAGCTTCCCTCAATCGAGCGATACACTGCCTCCATCAAAAATGCAGTTCCCAAGTTTTCTTGACTTCTTGTGCGCAGCGCAAGCTCTAAGTAACGACTATTGGCCGCCATTCCATGGAGGTTACTGATGAACGAAATGGAGCGCGTGGCCCTGAGTGCCGCTAGCTGGTTTTTTTGCAGGCTGGTGGCAACGGGTCTGGGAAAAGGGCTCTTCAAAAGCCTATGAATTCGCCAACGTGCATAGAGCAATTGGAAAACTGTCAGCAGGTACGAGCGGTACCAGCGTAATCCGGCTTCTTGTTGGACAAGAATGAGCTCTTGCTCGCCACGCTCGATGGCGCCACTTGTCATCCATTGCTCTGCGGCAAGCCGAGTCGAACGAGCCGCTGTTTCACCTCGGGAAAGGCTAGCATGAGCAGTCCAGGCAATTGCAGCCTCTTTGCTGTAGCCCGCGGCGGTGGCTGATTGAGCATGGCGCTCGAGGTACTGCGTCCTTTTGCTGGGTGGCGTGGTCTCCTTTTCTAGCAAGAGATTATAGAGCTTTGCGGCAAGTTCAGACGCGCCAGCAGACCAGGCCTGCTCAGCCGCGAGTCGCAGCCACTCATAATAACTTTCGAGTTCATTCGCCTTCTTGTATTGAATTGCGATGGCAG
Source organism: Polyangiaceae bacterium (assembly GCA_022447485.1). Taxonomy (GTDB): domain Bacteria; phylum Myxococcota_A; class Polyangia; order Polyangiales; family Polyangiaceae; genus NIC37A-2. The sequence continues at coordinate 998 of JAKVCH010000600.1, forward strand.
AGGGCGGAGAGCCGCCACGCTCTAAGGCTCGCGCTAAACGAAGATGGTAAATATTTTGAGGAAGGTGACTTGATTCGAAGATGACTTCAGCAAAAGAAGGGTGGGCTAGCTCGATTCTTAAGCGATCGCTGGAGAATTGCGCCAGGCGAGCGCCTTTTAATTCTGCAATTGCCGACTTTGCGTTTTTTGAAAGGAGATTCTGAAGAATCGACAGGGGCAGGGGAGCTTGGGCGCAGCGCAAATATTGATACATATCGCCGGCGCTTTGACTCAGTCGTCTAAGTCTTGAGCGAATCAACTCTTTTAGCTCTCCTTTCGCCCGATAACTATGATTGTACTCATATGCCAACTCGATCAATAAAAGCGGAGAACCTTGGGCCGTTTCAAGGATTGTGTTTTCAACGTCTTCCCCGTGATCCTGAGTCGTATTGAGTCGGAATACTTCGAGAGCGGCTTTTCTGTCCAAGGGCTGGAGTTGCAATTGTTTTGAGCGAAGCTTGTCGAAAATGCTCTTTTTTCCAGAGAATAATTCTCGGAGGACCGAGCTCTTTCCGCGACTTTCGCTGCGAAAAGCTAAAATGACCAAGGCTCGAGGGCGATGCTCTGAGCAGAAGATATCTGTTAGTAGCTTGATCGAATCGACATCAGCCCACTGCAGATCATCCATCATGATGGTGATCTCTTTGTCTTCGCTGATCCGAGCAAGAAGACGGGCTAGAGCCTCTGCGACGCGATGTCTATCACCAGGTTGAGGAGGTCTTGCGGCTGCAGAACTCTTTCTCTCCCAAAAGCTCGGGTGATGCACGAGTTCCGGAAAAGTTCTAATCAGGGCTTGGTGATCGATGGGGGCAATGAGTTGTCTCACCTGGCGATCATTGAGGGTTTCGAGGTAGGTCAGAATATTTTCTATGAGCCCATCGATCGCTTGAAAAGGTATCACTTCGTTGGGGGAAGAGCGGTTGCTTAGCGAAATTCTTGTGGGCGTGCTTTGGGCCAATTGCTCCAAGAGCCGCGTCTTCCCAATTCCTGAGGGTGCGTCGATCGTTACTAAGATAGGTTCGTCGATGTCGATGCTGAGCTGTGCTTGCTGTTGAAGAATTCCTAATTCTCGTGCTCTACCAGAAAAATCACCTTCCCTTCTCTGGCCTGTTTTGGAGAGGGAGATAGCTTGGGAGGCTTCTGTTGAGAAAGCATTGCGCACCTCGCGAAGGTGAGGTCGTTCGTGAGGAGTTGGAGCGAGAAGCTGCAAGATGATCTCTCGCTGTTCTTGGGAGAGATGACTATTGCTCAGAAGTTTTTCCTGGAACCGCCTT
>JAKVCH010000601.1 GCA_022447485.1 Polyangiaceae bacterium
GACAACCATTGAGTCAGGGTCTGGAGATTGCGCGCGATATCGCTCAAGGATTGAGGGCCGCCCATCGAGAGGGCCTCATTCATGGCAACCTTCAAGCGGACGCTATCATTCTCTCCGAAACAAAAGACGCCCAGATCTTTGGATTTCACCGCCTAGGCAGTCGTCACGCCACACAAATCACTGACCCCGTATTTGCGCCAATCGTCTCCCCTGAAGAACTCCGAGGCGAGCCCTATTCGGCTCGAACAGACCTCTTCCATTGGGCCTGCCTTTGCTACCGACTTTTAAGTGGGATCGACGCTTTTGGACCAGCCGGAGAGACCGTGGATCAAGAGCGTATTCTCCAAGGCGTTTTCGACCTCAAGGCCTTAGGGAAAGAATACTCGCCGGCTTTACATCAGTTGATTTTCCGTTGTCTTCAACCCTCTGTGCATGACCGCGTTGAGTCCATGCAGCAGGTCGTCGAGCTCCTGGAACGCGAGCTCCGGGCGGAAAACTCTGCCGCGAGCAGCTCCTGGCGCTCCCGTCCAAAACAATGGCGACAGAGCTTATTGTTCGGGGGTCTTACCTTAATCGCTGGACTAGTCGGCGGGCTCTGGTTGAGCAGCTCTTTTGATACCCAGCGTCCCCAATCTCCTGCAATCACAGGCAAAAACAACTCACTCTTTCAACTCAAAGTGCTGGCGACCCCATGGGCCTATGTCGAGTTGAATGGTGAACGCATCGCTACCACGCCCCTAGCGCAACCGCTCACCCTGCCCCAAGGACGTCATCGAGTTGTCTTTCGCCACCCTCAAGCCACCGACCAAGTTCGCGAGATTCAAGGCGAAGCCGGAGATTTTCTTTTATTGGACGTTCGAATGCCCATTCAGCAATCGTTCGAATTGCCAGCCCTACCAGGACCGCAAGAAGACGAGACTCCCTGAGCCCCAGCTCACGGCTCTTTTGCGGTGCGATCCAAGCGGAGAAAGCGATAGCGTCGCAAAGCAAAGAGAGTCACCGCGAGCACGAGCAAGGAGAGTGCGGAAGACGCCGGCCGCCCCCAGTGAAAGAGAGCTGCACCGCCTTGGGACACGATCAATGCCACAAAGATTCCCATCAGTGCCTCACCCGTGATCAGGCCCGCAGCCAGTAAAAGGCCTCCCGGTGGAGCGGCATCATCACGCACCTGACAGGAAGCCAATGCGCCTCCCAGAGCCATGGGTACAGAAAGAGACAAGGGCAAGTAGATGCCTACGGCAAAAGCGAGAACCGGGAGTCGGAAGCGCGAGCTGCGCTGCTCCAGGAAAGAATCACCCAAGACCACCAAGACTGCCAAGAGCGCCCCATAGATCACTTGATGCCAGGGTAACTCTGCTCCAAACACACCTTGAGCAACCGAAGCCATCAACGTGGCTTGAGGAGCCCTCAACGCCAAAGGTTGCTCGCCATTGCTTTCACCGAAGCCATAAGCCTGCCGTAATAAGTCCAGGACAAAAGGCAACACCACGGCTGCGGCGAGTACACCAAACAACTGCAAAATCTGTTGGTGCCGAGGCCGAGCCCCCAAGAGCTGCCCGGCCTTGAGGTCCTGCATATTATCGCCTCCAATCGCGGCTGCCGTGCAAACAATCGAACCCACCAAAAGGGCAGCGGCTGGACCTCCTACCGAGTCTTCGCCCGTCAGCTGTACTCCCAATACGAAAACAAGAGCTGCCGTCAATAATACAGTCGCAATCGTAATGCCGCTGACTGGGTTATTCGAAGAGCCAACGAGTCCGGCCATGTAGGCAGCGACGGCGCTAAATAGAAAACCTAAGAATAGAACGACAACCGTTAGCAGCAACGATGCCCACCAATTTTCGGTCAGCATCCCCAAAAGGATAAACACCGAAAGCACACAGATCAGAATACCTGAAGCTAAGCCAAGTGCAGGTAAATCATCTCTGTTCTCTGGGGAAGACCTCTGGCCAGCGGAATCAGATGCCCCCGGCAACCTCAGAGCCGCTCTGCCGATTTGCAGCGCTTCGACCAATGCCCCCCGAACGCGATAAATTGCAACAACCCCTCCGACGCACATGGCGCCCACCCCCAAAAAACGAGTCTGCTGGGACCAGAGCGACCAGACCTGGGCGAGAGGGTCTCCTTCGGGCGCCAAATTCAGCTCGGTGAGCGGTATCGCCACCCACCAATTAGCTAGTCCACCCAATAAAACTACGCTGGAGATATTCAGGCCAACAATTGCCCCCACTCCTATTAAAGCCGGGGAGCTCAAGGCACCTAAGTAAAAAGGTCTCCCAGCAACCGGCACTACGACCTCGACCGTGTC
>JAKVCH010000602.1 GCA_022447485.1 Polyangiaceae bacterium
CTTGGGTACAGGTTGAGAACAGGGGCGGCTGCTCGGGACTCGCGCGTCGAGCTTCCAGTTACGCGGTGAACACGCCGGTCTTTTCCTTGCTTTTACAGCCTGCCTTGCAAGGCTAGCCGGGTGGCCATTCCGTCATCCTCCGAAGACACTCCTCTGCTCACCAACCCGATAGCTTCTCTCTGGGAAGGGTCTATCGATTTAGTCGGTGATGTCCACGGTGAGCTAGAAGCTCTTCAAAGGCTCCTCGGCGTTTTGGGCTATTCGCCCGACGGTCGACACCCCGATGGTCGGCGTCTGGTGTTTTTGGGCGATTTAGTCGACCGCGGGCCCGATAGTCGAGCGGTCGTCGAGTTTGTCCGAGGCTTGGTGTTGCGCGGTTTAGCCCAATGTGTTTTAGGCAATCATGAATACAACCTCCTGGTCGGAGACCGCAAGGCAGGCAACGCTTGGTTCTACGGAGAAGACGAGCCCGTAGGCGAGGGCGTCGATTGGCCGATTGAGTGTCGATTATTAGAGAGTGAGGATGAGCGTAGAGCTCTACTTGAATTCTTCTCCTCGCTGCCGGTCGTCTTGGAGAATTCCCAATTGCGCGTGGTCCATGCCAATTGGGATGCTCAGGCATTGGAACTCTTACAAAATGGAGTGCATGCCCTCGACTCTGATGACCCCCGGGACCGGGGTCTTCAGCAGCAGCGACGCCAACTGCTCCCAGCGCTTCTTGACTACACTCGTGAGCCAGAGTTTCGTTCCGATATTGCCGAGCTTGAAGTCAGGGAACAAGAGCGTCAGCCACTGAAGCTATTAACCTCGGGAGCTGAGCAGGTGATACCGCAAAGAAAGGCGTTTTATGCCGGAGGTCGCTGGCGCTTTGTGCAGCGGGCGCGCTGGTGGGAGAGCTATCGAGGTAAGCCGGTGGTTGTGGGGCATTATTGGCGACCAGTGAAGGCTCCTCATCATAAGAAGAAGTTACCGCAGGTGGGCCCTGAGTCTTGGTGGGGTGACGTTTATTGTGTCGACTATGGCATCGGAAAAAGATTCATGGAGCGAGCTCGGGGCGAAGCCGGCGATTCAACCCTCGCCGCCCTGCGCTGGCCCGAAGAGGTCGTGGTCTTTGAAAATGGTCGTTCGGTGCAAACCGTGCGCTGAGCGGCCTTTCCAATGCGCAGGGCCGCAGGGCAGAAGCCCCTAGTTTTTGGCTGTTCCGAGGCGTATCCGTTAAGCTATCCCCATGTTCCCCGAGTTGCTGAGCATGCCCTGGATTCGTGGTGGAGTCATTGTCCTCGCCTCCTTGTTGGTGGCGTGGATGATCGAGCTCTTCTTCATTCGAGTTGTCGCAGCGATTGTTGCCCGTACTTCGAGCAAGATCGACGACCGAGTCGCTGCCGTGCTGCGCCGACCGGTCTTCTACAGTGTTTTGCTGGTTGCGCTGGCTTGGGCACTTCGTGAAGTGGGTCTCTCGGGTCCCTTGGACTTTTTGAGTATCGGGCTCTTGAAGACCTGTGCCGTGATTTTATGGGCGGTGACTTTGGTGCGGATTGGCTCGATTGTGTTTCAAGCCTTTGCCCGTGAAGCCTCGACCCATGATTTGATTCAGGCCCGCACGCGACCTCTTTTTGATATCTTCATTAAGTTAACGGTTTTTGCGCTTGCGACTTATCTGATCATGCTGGCCTGGCAAGTGAATGTGGGTGCATGGTTTGCGTCTGCCGGCATTGCCGGGATTGCCTTGGGCTTTGCCGCGAAGGATAGTCTCTCCAATCTTTTTGCAGGCATATTTATCGTCGCGGACGCGACCTACTCCGTCGGCGATTTCATCGAACTGGACGGTGAAATGCGTGGTGCCGTTACGTCGATTGGCTTTCGCTCGACTCGCCTATTAACCCTCGATGATGTTGAAATCGTCGTTCCCAATAGCGTGATAGGCCAAGCCCGCATCGTGAATGAAAGTGGTGGTCCGTACAAGATGGCGCGGGTCGCGATTCAGGTTGAATGCGCTTACGGCAGTGACGCTGATCACGTCCGTGACGTGCTGCTGCAGTGTGTTGATGGGGCAGAGCGGGTCGCTACCTACCCAGCTCCGATGGTGCGTTTCGAGAGTTTTGGCGCCTCCGGACTGGTCCATCAGCTTCTCGTCTGGATTGAGCATCCTCGCTACCGAGAATTGGGCATTGACGATGTGAATCGCCGCATCTACCGGGCCTTTGCCGCTGAGAATATCGAAATCCCTTATTCTAAACATGATCTCTACATCAAAGAGATGACGGCAACTCCTGTGGGCTCAATCTCC
>JAKVCH010000603.1 GCA_022447485.1 Polyangiaceae bacterium
AACGTCGGCGGCAATTCCCTGATGCTCAAACCCGGAAAGCTCATTCAATTCAAAATTTCTGGTGCAAGCGTCAATAGCGGGTTGGGCTAGATCGACACTGGTCACGCTCTTCGCCCCCCCGAGAGCTGCCGCCACGCTAAAACCTCCCGTGTAGGAAAAGAGATTCAGGACATCGCGATTTGCTGCGCGAGCACCCACGTGGGCTCGATTCTCCCGATGGTCGAAGAAAAGTCCTGTTTTTTGCCCCCGAGTCAATTCAGCTAGGAGTTTCATACGCCCTTCTCGAATCACAACTTCTTCTGGAGCTTGCTCCCCGGCTAAAACAGAGAGCGTCACTTGCTGCTCCACTTTACGACGCCGCATAACGCCCTTAATCTCACTCAGCTCCATTAAAGCTGTCGAGAGCCAGGGGATCACGGAACCCACCGACTTAGAATATGCGACAAGGATCGCATAACCAGCATAGAGATCGACGACCAGTCCTGGAAAGGCATCGGCTTCACCGAAAATGAGCCGGTAACCGCTCACACCTCGTCGGCGCGTCTCTTCTCGTAAGTTCCAAGCCTCGCGGACTCGCTCACGAACCCAGTTTTCATTGGGGCGCTGCACGAGGGAATAGACCCGGAGAGCAATGCTCCCCTCTTCATCCCACAAGCCCCAACCCTGAAGGCTTCCAGCATGAAACTTTACCCAATCGCCTGAACGAGCGCGGAACTGACCAACATGATCCCGATACACCCAAGGATGCCCCGCAGCTAGACTCGATGCCAAGGAGGCTGGCAGCTTTAATTCGTTCATATCGCAAGCGTTGGCTGATCCTGCTACGCCTGACAAGAGGAGAACAACGAGAATGGTGATTTTTCCCCACTTCATCAGGAGAGTGACGAGACTGACGGCTTCCAGCCAGGATCAGCTCCGAGTGTTCGCCAGCATATGTCTACTCGCGGCATGTGAGCCGCGCCCGTCAGCCTCAGGGCCATCGACTCCTGCGCTCAATCCTCTCCTCACACCATTGCGAACAGCCAACGAGACTCAGCGGGCGCCCGAGCAACCGCGGGTCTCACCTTCAGATCGGTCAAAAACAGCAAGGACTCGGCCAAGCTGTCCCCCGAGCCAAGAGATCCATGGTCTAGGAAAAATAACCACTCCGATTTTGAACGAAATCAGCGGTTTGATTCAACACTCCAGCCAAGGAAATATCTTTTGGACGCATAACGACTCAGGGGATAAGGCTCGGTTCTACGCTATCAAAAGTGATGGCTCGCTCGTGGCCACCTACAACCTGCCTCCCCATATCAAGGCAAAAGATATTGAAGATATCGCCTGGCAAGAGGAGAATGGACGGCGCTATATTTTGCTTGCCGATATCGGAGACAATAAGAGGAACCGTCCTTACGTTCAGCTCTATCGTGTGCCGGAACCCCGTCTTCCGACCAGCTCTGATGAAAAAACACTTCAGCTCGACGAGGTAGAAGTCATGACGCTTCATTACCCAGACCAACCCCAGGATGCAGAGGCCCTTGTCGTGATGCCTCGAAGCGGGGAAATTCTCATTTTCAGCAAACATCTGCTTCAACAACCCACCACCTACAAGGCCTCCGAGTTTGCAAAAGATGCACGACTACAGGTGGAAACTACCCTTACTTTTGTTGACGCAAAGCTACCATTACAGGCAACGACAGCAGCTGATATTTCGAGCGATGGTCATTGGTTATTGATGAGGACCTACCTCGGCGTCTTTGGTTTTAGGCGCAAGTCCAATCATCTGCCTTTCACGAATGCAGGTTGTCCTTTGCAAAGCCAGGTAGAGGCTCAAGGAGAAGCGATTGCCTTTTTAAATCGGCCTCCCATCGAAAGAGCTGCAGAATCGCTCCAGGACAACCAGCCTTGGCGGGGCGGTTTTCTCACGATTTCTGAAGGGTTAACACCTGTACTGAATGGTAGGGCGTTCGGAGAAAATGAAGGGTCAGTCACCAACGGAGTCGATAATTAACGCGAAACCCTCCAGGTAGGGGAGAAAACGCGATTTCTTCGTTTTCTGGTTTTTCATTCGTTGCCGCGCCTTCTCCATCTCCACGGTTCAATAAATAAAATCCTGTTCCCGTCCCTAAAGCACCGACAGAGAAGCCTCCAACCATCATCCACACCGCGGTTCTTCCTCTCGCCGCTGCATCGATACCTGCGGAAGTACAAGCGTCGGGACATTCTCGATTGACATTGCCAAGCTCCACCCCTGCCCACACTGCACCAACAATGCCCGTAACCAAACCGACCCCTCCGACA
>JAKVCH010000604.1 GCA_022447485.1 Polyangiaceae bacterium
AAAAATGCAGACAAGCAGAGGGCGAGAAACCCTCGAATGAAGGAGTAGTCAGAGCTTGCCGCGGTTTCGACCACAACAAGCTCTCCTGCTGTTGCTTTCTCCGCTTTTTCGACCGCACTTTGAATTTCTTTGAGTTCATTTTCTGTAAACAGGCTCATTACCAACCTCCAGAGGCGCCGCCTCCGCCAAAACCGCCGCCGCCGCCGCTGAATCCACCGCCACCTCCAAAGCCGCCACCGCCGAAGCCTCCTCGACCGCCTAAGCCGGCAAGGCCTCCGTAGACGAGGCCTCGACCGATGCCTCCACCGCGGCCTCCACGGAGGAAGAAGCTGATCAAGATCGATAGCCCGATAAGCCCGAGTAAACCGACGCCGCGTTTTTTCTTTTTCTTCTGGGGCGGAGAGGGCGAAATAGCCTCTCCCTCGGCCGCTCTCATCAGATTTTCAAAAGCGTTAAATACGCCAGCCTGGTAGCGTTGTTCGCGAAATTGAGGGGTGATGTCCTCTCGAATAATTCGAGCTGCGATCGCGTCGGGAATGGCGCCTTCCAAGCCATACCCAACTTCAATGCGTATCTTCTTTTCTTGGGCTGCGACGAGCAGAAGAAGGCCGTCCTCTCTCTTCTTGTCTCCCAATTTCCACTTTTCGACGACGCGGATGGAATAGCCTTCGATGTCTTCGCCTTCCAGGCTGGGTATGGAAAGAAACGCGAATTGATGTCCTGTGAGTTCGGCATAACGCTGCAGACGGCGTTCCAAGTGCTCCTTCGCTCTGGGCGCAAGAAGATTTGCCTGATCCGTCACTCTTCTTGCGAGAGAAGGGATAGGCGTTTCGCACCAAGCTTGGGTCGTGCTCAGCAGAAGCACCGATGTGAGGAGTAAAAGGCTCGCCCAAGTAGGGAAGATGAGTCCCCTCATGCTGCGGGTGGTCAAAATTGAACCTCTGGAGCCTCAGCTGCATTCTTGGTGGTTGCTTCAAAGGTCTCTCTGGTTTTCTTATCCCTCATGGACGCGCCAATCGAAGTGGGGAAATGGAGAACCACCTTATTGTAGTCGGAGACGGCAGCTATGTAGCGCTTGCGAGCGACGGCAATCCTATTTTCCGTGCCCTCTAATTGTGCCTGAAGATCACGGTACCCTGCGGTGGCTTGTAGTTGAGGGTAGCGCTCAGCCACCACCATGAGTCGAGATAGTGCTGAACTCAGAGCACCTTGATTTGCCTGAAACGCTTGAAGTCTTTTGGGATCGTCGATGATGGAAGAGTCGATCTTCATTTGCCCCACTTTTGCTCGAGCATCGACGACTCCTTGCAGCGTTTCTTTTTCAAAGTTGCCTGCGGCCTTGACCGTTTTCACTAGATTAGGAACAAGGTCGGCGCGCCTTTGATATTGGTTTTCGACCTCGGCCCAGGCTGCTTTGACGTTCTCATCTTGGGTGATTACTTCGTTATAACCACAGCCTGTGGCCACCAATGGAAATATGGTCAGGCAGAGGATGAAAGTGGCGCGGCTCAGCAGGGCACGAATTGTTGTCATGGCCGCCAATATAGTGAGCTTCGCCAAGGAGTCGAGACTCAGTGATCGCGCCTTGCTGCGCTCGCTCTTTAGCCTCCTGGCGGCCTCGTCCAGACTCTATTTGCTCCACTGCCCGTCGTCGGAGCTTTTACGTTCTTGAGGCGGATATTGTCGGGGAGGCTGAATTTACATCGGTAGCGGATTTGCGAAGCGATCGGTTGTCCCTTCTTATTCAGAGCTGGCTGCCAACGCGGTCCTTGGTGCACCGTCCGCGAGCAGGTTTCGCCGAATGAGCGTCCCCGGGGGGTGGCGTCTTCCACTCTGAGATCTGTAATTTGGCCATTTGCCTGCACGGTGGCGCTCACCAAAGCCTCTCCCTCGACCCCATTCATTCGTGCGCTCGCGGGGTAGTTATTAAAAATAAGTTGAGTTAAGTCGGGTCCAATCGCGGAGCGGCTTAGATCAACCGAACGACTTCCGGTGCCTGTGCCCCTCGAAAGCCCGCCGCCGCGAGCTCGTCCGGCAATACCGCGTCCAAGAAGCTGGCCTTCACCAGTGACCATAGCGAAACTATCATCACCAAAATCCGTGGCCATCAAGGGTGCGGCCACTTCTTCCGCTGGGGGAGCTTCTTCGGCGCTGCCCATTCCGGGGGGTAGTTGGTCTGAAATCTCACGACTACGCGGAGGGCCGGAAGAGACCGATTGACTGGTGGGCATTACTTGAGGGCGTGGCTCAGGTTCAGGCTCCGGTTCAGGCTCAGGTTCAGG
>JAKVCH010000605.1 GCA_022447485.1 Polyangiaceae bacterium
ACCGGGCATAAAAGACATCCTGTCAACTTTGAAAAAAGCCCCTAGAATGGCCGAGTGCGTTTGGAATTCCTAGGCTCGCTCGATTGGCACGAGAGTGTTCTCTATGCCGCCGTTTCTTCAGGTTTCTCTCAAGGTGGACTCTATCGCTGGGCCTCTAGGAAGAACTGAGAATGCGGTGCTTGCGACTCACCTTGTCGTGGGGGCCTGAAAGGGCGCGTTCAGCGCCTCTTCTTCCTTCTGCTTCCTCTGGTGTGTCCGGTGGGCAAGGAGCAGTGCAAGCGCGATAAGACCGATCAGTAAACCAAGGCAGAAGACCATGCCGTTGGACTCCGTGAAATTCTCCGCTCCAGGAACATCTCCCGCGTACACCAACCAATGCGGAGTGGTCTTCAGGTCAGAATCAAGGACGGTGCGCACGTAGTCATCAAAGTCGATGTCGTCGTGTTCAGGAATGGTCATGAAGGGAGTCATGATGCTTCGGTCTGAGCGATGGGCCCGCCCCAGAACATTGACTCTCAGCGCGGCCAGCTCATCGCTATGCGGCAGAGGGACAAGGCTTTCGGCGGCATGTTTTTCGTCGACGGTCGTGAGTTCCATCAGTTCGTCGAACAAGGGCCCCTGATCGACATAGAAGAAGACGCGACTTTGAGTTTGATTCTTGAGCTGGAAAAAGAACCCTTCGGTGATATCAAAGAGAGCGCTTCTCTGGACTCTTAGAGTTTCGAGGTCGAGCTGCGCGTCGCTCACTTGAACGAGTTCATTGTGCTCGGTCCCTTCGCCAGTCGTGAACGCACTCGTCGCGGGTTTGCCGAGGTAGAAGTTCCAATCGTCCACAGGACGAGTCATGAAGAAGAAGACGTGACTGAAGAGAAGAAAGAGCAGTCCTGCGGCAAAGATCTTTTGTAGAGACATCAGAAGCGCGACTCTATCGGAACACCGAGGATTAGGAAGGCTCTCGGCCTCGATGGTCATTCCAGTTTAGGACACCAAAGTGGCTACTCTTTGTAGGGGGTGACGTCTCCCGTCTTCACATGGACTTTTACCGCGTAGTGCAGATAGGCGTGAAAAGTCTTGTAGGGGTAGTCTGTCTGGGAGAGGTAGTAGTGTTTGCCTTTTTGTACGATGTGAACCGCCCCAGGTGTTTGGCACCATTTGGAGTTCTCCTGCTTCGTTGCTGCACAGCGCGCCTCTTGGGTGGCGGCAAGGTAGGGCTGAGCTTTCTCCAGAGCCGCCTCGGAGGAAATGCTCCCTGTATCCGCTTGGCGGAATTCTCCCCCGGTGTGGCCGATGTAGTGCACCTCTCCGCAGGCCGGAGCAAGGACGAGCAGGATGAGAGCCGAGGTCTTTTTCATAGCCTGTCCTACGCCGTGAAATGCCGAACCTACTTCAACTACTCGTGATCGGCTTCGGCTAGTCAGGGTGCATGACATCAACGACATCCGATATTTATAAGCGTTTTGCTCTCCATTGTCAGAATGACGTTGGGGACAACGCTCGACGCGTCGGAATTTTTTTGGTCGGAGGTGTAACGTTTCGGTTTTTCAAGCGACTGAATGAATATGGTCGCATCATTGCCTTCTCTCCGTCCCCATCTTCCTTCCTCAAGAAAGCCGCTCTTTTTTGCTGTTTTCTCGAGTGTTTTCGTTCTCAGCGCCTGCTCTGATGCCGGCGTCGAGGGTGGGGGGGACGACGAAATGAGTCGAGAATTCGAGAGCAGCGGAGGCAGTAGCGCTCTCGACACCGGCGCTCCGGAGGCATCCGGCGGTCTGGGCACGGGTGGTGGTGACGATCTTGGAACAGATGATGGCTCAGGGGGCATTGTCGACGGGAGCGGAGGTGAAATGGGAGAGCTTCCCGCTGATCTCGATGCGCCGGCGATTGTGGAAGGTCTTCAAGACTTGTTCGTTCAGGATCTGTACGACGATTGGGCCGCAGAGTTGGAGTACCACGAGTCTGCCGGTCCTCACGGAACAGGAGTGAAGGTCTACTATTCACCCAAAGCGGCCGAAGCCTTCAACGCCGGTGCAGACTCCTATCCGATTGGCTCTGCGGTCATCAAAGAACTGACATGGAACAGCGCCAAAACCGGCATCTATGGTTGGGACGCCATGGTCAAAGTCGCTGACGAAGGACTGCCAACAGATTGGTTTTGGTACGAGCTCCAGGGCACACCGGAAGAGCCCCTCCTCGAGGGAGCCATCGATCTTCACCAACCGGGCATAAAAGACATCCTGTCAACTTTGAAAAAAGCCCCTAGAATGGCCGAGTGCGTTT
>JAKVCH010000606.1 GCA_022447485.1 Polyangiaceae bacterium
CGGCTGCTTCCAAGGGTAATCCGCTCACCGCCGAGAGTGAAAATAAATCTCGGACCAAATCGATCCGAAGAGGACGCGGCAAGCGGACATCAAGATCCACTTCAAGGGTCTTTAGAGCTGCCACCGCAACATCCAGTAGTAAGGGAGCAAGAGCTTCGTCAGCGCTATCTTGTAACCTCAACCAAACGCCCCTCTCTCGGTCTTCGATCACTCGCGCCCCAACCGTTGCACCTGTGCAGCGTTGCGCAAGTTGATACAAGGATTGTGCCCGACGACTTCGCCGCGCCTGAGGCGAGGCTAAAATAGAAAGAGCGCCCTCACAATCGGCCCGATAGATGGCCAGGCGTGCCCGAGCAAGCGCAGCTTTTGGCCCAACAGCACCCTCCAAGAAAAGCTCTCCTTCATCGAGATCCATGCGCGTGATTGCTGATTCTGCAGCGGCTACATTCGGACCTCCTAATTTCGCAGTTATTGCTTTCACAAGATCTGTCTCAGGCTCGCCGCGAGCAGTTTTTTGATCACCTGGTTGAGCACAAGCCACTAACCCCAGCCCCCCGAGAACTAGGAAGCCAGCACGGAGGCTCTTCAAGAGGCGATGCCATCGATAGGTGCAGCCGGCGCCGAGCAACATCAGCGTACCTCCCGGGCATAGCGCCGCACGACTTCTTCGAGATTAAGTGCAGGTCGAGCGAGACCGGCATCAGCTCGACGTATCATCTCAAGAGTCGGGTCCTCTTCTTGTTCATGATGAACTTCGCCGTCTCCTGTGGGACGTCTCAGACTTACGTCTCCAGACTCAAGTGAGTCAGACTGATTGCTAGAGCCCCGAGGCGCTACTTTCTCAAGACTGCTCTGCGCTTCTTGAGCTAGGCGCCGCGCCGCTTGGCTCTGCCCGCTCTTCAACGACTGAGCGGCATTCCGCATTTGTCTCTCTGCCTGGCCGAGAGCCTTCCGCGACGCTGGAGAGAGTGGCGCTTCACCTTGCGCCGCCTTCTTAAGCAATTCGCTCAGAGCCTCAGCGATAGCCGACTCTCTTTTCGCTCTCTCTTCGAGCTGCTCGCGCGTCGTTGATTTTGCAGTTTGAGATGCCGCGACTTCCCGCTCTTTCAAGACTTCTCCGGCCCGATCCAACGCCTGCTGCATTTGACCCAAAGCGTCGTCCGAAACCCCGGCGCCACCCTTTTCTAGCTCTTGTAACGCTCGTCGAGCAGCAGCCTTAGCAGCCGCTGCATTTTCTCGAGCTCCCGCAAGATCGTCCCCGTCCAAGGCGTCAGCAAAAGCCTCAGCCCGATGCCTCAAAAGCGCAGCTTCCGCACGCAGAGGCTGACGCCCTCCAGCACTTGAGGGCAAAGCCTGAGCGGCTCGCCGCAAAGCGCGAGTCACCTCATCGGAATCTGCAGTTTTAGAATCAGCAGCTGCAGCACGACGCGCCGCGTCGAGAAGCTGCTCGAGTTCATCGACTTGTTGAGCATGTTCGTCTGTCAAGTTCTGCAACTCATCCATCATCTCTTGAAAGTCGGAAGGAGCTGATGAACTCTCCTCTCCTGAACCCGTCTTGGAACTGCCTCCCTGTGATCCACCGGGGCTCGCTCTGCCGCTGCCACCGCTACCGCCACTGCCCGACTCCACACTGCCGCTCCCCTTTGCACCAAATGAAGGCGTCCCCCGGTGTAAACGCTCCGCTAAATGACGTGCAGCTGCCTCCACCCTATCCCAGTGCTTCCCTTCCAATAGAAGTTCGATACGCCCGAGGTCAGCAAGAGCAACTTCGCCTAAGTCGGCACCGTAGACACCCAGGGCCCTCAATTTTTTTGATGCAAGCTGCGCCACTTGAACATAATCGGCGGCTGAATGCTCATAGCTGAAGCGCTCTTCGGAGCGCCTCCGTCTCACCGCTGTTGCCGTGAGCTCATCGATGATCAACGCAATATTCTGAGTCAATTCACGAGCTGCCATCAGAGCCAATTGCTCTTGAAGAGCGTCAATCGCCAAAAGCGCAGACTCGGCACTCAAGCTGGCTCGGCCAGGCTCTCTCAAAGCCTCAAGCTGCGATTCAACAAAGCGCAACGACGACTGAGGTAACTGATCTCCTTGTTCTAAACGCTCCTTAAGATCAGAAAAACTCTCCTCGATCACGGAAACAGCGAGGGCTCGCTTCTCTTGAGCCACCTCGCGGGAAAGATGGGCAGCTCGAAGGCTCTCTCCAAGGTAGCGAGCCATCGCTGCTCGAAACTCCAACCAGGCATCGTGAGACAGCAAAGCATCGGCGCCC
>JAKVCH010000607.1 GCA_022447485.1 Polyangiaceae bacterium
AGCTGCTGATGGTAAAAACAACGAGGGCGGCCAGGAGCATCATCAAGCGACGAAGCGCTCCTTTTGCTCGGAAGAGTGAGAGTGCAGTTTTCATAGTTTCAGGGGCGCCAAATTACACCCGTCGACGGCTATTGAAAATCTGTGGCCTCGGAATTTGGGGGTTTTTCCCGATTTCTCTCCGAGGTCTTCGACTGATAAGGAGCTCAGCGACCGCTCTCGCCGCTCAGCAAGGATTTTTCTAGTCGACGTGCATAAGTTTTGGGAAAACCTTTGCGCATGCAGAGGCGCGCTGCCTTTCGCCTCCCTACGACGTCAGCGACCTCTGCCTTTTTCTTCGGGAGAAGAATTGTTGGCTTGGAGCAGGTTATCAATCGCGGTCGGCCGCTCTGAATCTTCTGCTTCGAAAATCTCGTTCGGGAGGGTTGCGACGCCCGTTCGTAATTCAACTCGCGCGTCGAGCTCCACAGTCTCTCGAGCGAGGGGAGATACCTCTGAGGCGCGCAGGGCGTCACCGAGAGTGTCGAGGCTGGGTTTGATAAGCTCGTCGTTTTGAGTGGATTCGAGTCGAGTTGCAGGATGGCCTAAAGCGTTCTGCTCGCTGGAAGGGTCGTCAGGGTGTTCCGTGAAAGGCAGGGGTGAGTCACTCTCAACTTCAATGCGCCGAGCGCCTGTCAGAGTTCGTTCGTCGCGATGTGTCTGGACGCTCGCCGCGTCCGGTTGAGTTTTCTGCCCTCCGGAGGCTTGGCGTCCATCATTTTTCCCGGCAGTGGCTTCTTCTACTAGGTGACTGAGGCGAAATTCACCACTCGCGCTCTGAGAGCTTTGAGAGGCGGGTGGGAGCATTGCCCAGCGTGACTGGCGACCACGTGAGTTCGTCATGAGCACCGAGAATGTACAGCCAGAAGATTGATGGAACCAGGAAAAAAATGCCGTTTAGAATGCTTTTCGGTCTATGGTGAATTTGGTCTTCGAGCCGAATTCGATTACCTTCTGATGAGAGAATAGTGAATTGTTCAGACTTGGTCTTTCAAGGATTGGACGAGGTGGCCTGCTCGGCGTTTAAAAGAAGGCAGCGGACGAGTCGCGTACTTTCTTCATCCTTGCCATATTCACTTTTCGCTCCGCCAAGACTGACTGTGGGACTTGGTAGAGGGACATCCGAGAAGCGGCTGAGTCTCGCCTGGGCTTCGAGACGGGGCGTTGGCTCTTCGAAGACGGCTCGCTGGCCAGGTGCGATCATGATCGTTTCGATCAGGGCCTCACGGCTAGTGAGGATCTCCGTTCGCGTGCCAAATTCGCGCGCTTCGACCGTTGCCCCAAAGGCGCCCCGGCTGCGCACAATTTCGATTGCGGCTGAGCGGGCGCGGCCCGCCAGAGCTTCTGGTTTATCGAGGCGCATTTTCACTTGGCCTACGGAAGGGTGAAGCGCAAAGAGAAATGCAGCTGCTTCCTCGGCCGCGACTTCGAGTAATCGGTACTCGCGAAAGCGTAAGAGTGCGGTGATGGCATCCGCCACGCGGGCGTAGTCAGCACTATCACCAATATGACCGCTGCGTCCGGCGGCCGAGAGGTCGAGACCCAATGCTATATCTAAGTGTAGGGGTTGGGGGCGGTGTCTCTCGTACGAATGCAGTCCAACGATGCAGCGTACCTCCAAGCCATCGACACGAATCCAGTCCATGTGCAGCGCTTGCCTGATGTAGGTGTGATCACAAGCGAGAGGTCAAAAAAATTCCAGATCGCTGCATCCGTTCAGGTAACGCGATTCGGCAAGCCCCCAGAAGAGTGCTAGCGTTTCTCCATGCAGCGTGGCTTTGTTCCTTCTTTTGCCTTGTTCTCTCTTCTCTTTGTGGCCTGCGGGGCGCGCACCGGCGATGCAGATCTCTTCGGAGACTCGGCGGTAAGTCTCGGACGTAACTTACCAGGAACAGATGCTCCGTCAGGGGGCCAAACGGGAGAAGGGGGTGGCACGGGTCAAGGCGAGTGCTGCACGGTTTCTGCTGAACCTTCCTGCTCCGATCCCGAGATCAGTGAATGTGTTTGCGCAGGGGACCCCTATTGTTGCTACAGCAGTTGGGATACCACTTGCGTTGAGCGAGCGGTTAGTGAATGCGGAGCTTGCCAGGAGGGCTCGGGCGGCAGCGGCGGTGGGCCGACGGTGGGGGTAGGAGGTAGCGCCTTAGGCACTGGCGCGAGCATGGGTTCAGGCGCAAGCATGGGCACCGGCGCAAGCATGGGATCAGGCGCAACCATGGGCCCCGGCGCC
>JAKVCH010000608.1 GCA_022447485.1 Polyangiaceae bacterium
GGAATGGCGAAACATCGCTCCTTCAGCCCTTCCCTCACTCCAGCTTCTAACAAGTCAAAAGATCGAGATATGCCACCGGTGAACACGATCGCGTTCAGATCAAGAGTATTCTGGATGCCCGACAGGCCGAGACCCACGGCACGTCCCATTTGATGCCAGGTCTTTTTCGCAGCTTCATCGCCCGCACGCGCCGCTTCCGAGATGGGCTTGATCTCACTCACCAATGGCCCACCATTACGCTGATACTCGCGAATGAGGGCAGCTGTTCCGGCGAAAGCCTCCACGCAGCCGCGCTTGCCACAGCCACAGAGAGGCGCATCAGGGGATGGATCAATATTGATATGACCAATCTCACCACCAAAGCCATTGCTGCCTGGGTAGAGCTCACCACCGATCACCAATCCCCCGCCGATGCCTGTGCCCAAAGTCACCATCAAAAACGAAGGATAGTTTCTTCCATGACCATATTTGAATTCACCTAAGGCCGCGGTCGTTGCATCATTTTCTACGGCCACCGGACAACGTAGTCGCGCGGTCAAACCATCGTTGAGAGCAACACCTCGAAAGCCCGGTACGTTGGGCAAGCCCCAGCAGACGCCCTCGCCATCTACTTCTCCTGGAATCGCTACCCCAACGCTGCGCGGATTGGTTTCAATTTCCAAAACGCCCCGCGCGATCGCATCGAGCACTGCTTCCGGTCCTTCGGAGGCGGGGGTGGGTACGTCGGTCGAACGCAAGATACGCCCGCCCTCGACCAAAGCGACTTTGATAGATGTACCCCCGAAATCAACGCCAATCATAAAGCCGTCATCCTGATTCATGGCTCCGCTGTCAACCTTCAAATAGCCTACAAGCTCAGCAAAATCATCATGATTGACGGATCGGTCCACAAGCCTTAGGAAACGGTAGCTATGAAGCATTCAGTAAAGCATGGATTAGGCAAAGAAACGGCCTGCAAGGTCGCCAAAGCAGCCTTTGATACCTACGAAAAGAAATTCGCTGACTACCAGCCCGTGACAAAGTGGACCGGTGACGACCACGCCGACGTGAGTTTTTCGGCGAAAGGCATGAATATCAGCGCCACTATCAGCGTAGACGAGCAAAATATCGATATTGATATGAATGTGCCCTTCTTGCTGAAGCCACTCAAGGGCAAGGCTGTGGCTCTGATCGAAGAGTCGATCAACGAGTGGATCGTCAAAGCCAAAAATGGCGAGCTGGGCTGAGAAGAATCAGTTCAAGAAGACGCAATTCAAACTAGTTCGGTAAGTGACTTATAAAAGCCTCTTGCCGAACTAAGTGAAGCCTCCGCGAAAAGCGCGCCTCGTACTCGTGGGTGCAGACGGGATCGCTACTCGAATTAGTCGCCGCTCGAGTCATGCTCCTGCTCTTCCGGAGCTAGAGCGCTCGTATCGGCTACGGATGAGTGCTCAGCAGATCCAGGGGTATCTTCTGAGGGCGCAGGTGGAATAATGCTCGGTTTAGCGTCAATACGCTTTCCCCAGAGGCGCTTCAGGTCGCTCGCATCGACTTTCTCGTGCTCTAAAAGAGCATCTGTCAGAGCTTCTAACTTCTCGATATTCTCGTTGATCAGGTCGACCGCTGCTTGATAAGCGTCAGCGATAAGTTGCCGCTGAGCGCGAGATAGGCGCTCAGCAAACTCGGGAGGAGCCTCCTCAAATTGAGGACCATCGCCCAAAAAACCGGGACCATTGCGCGTTACCATCGAAAGGTTGAAGAGCTCCTCTTTGCCAAAACCAAAGACTCGGATCATCTGCTTCGCTAATTGATTCGCCTTCTCGAGATCGTCCGAGGCGCCGGTCGAGACATTGCCCAACACGACCGCTTCGGCCGCACGCCCGCCCAACAAGACTCGTAGTCGTCCTTGCAGCTCTTCTTCTGTCTTCAGGTATTGCTCTTCTTCCGGTGACTGCAGGGTATAACCCAAGGCGGATTGCCCGCGCGGAACGATGGAGATCTTCTGCACGGGATCTGCTCCTCGCGTCAAATGGCCCACCAAGGCATGACCTGATTCGTGAACGGCAACCCGCCGACGGTCGTTCGGAGTCAGAACCTTACCCTTCTTCTCTGTACCAGCGATGACTCTTTCAATCGCATCTTGGAAGTCTCTTGCACTGACCTTGTCGGCATCACGACGACTAGCGAAGAGCGCTGCTTCGTTGCAGAGGTTGGCTAAATCTGCCCCCACAAAGCCAGGCGTCTGAGCAGCAATCGCCTCCAAGGTTACCCCTTCTTCGAGAGGG
>JAKVCH010000609.1 GCA_022447485.1 Polyangiaceae bacterium
GAGACTTGACCAGTGCCCAATAAAGTCTCGCTACGAATCCTCTTTGCCCCTCGCACAGACCGGGAGAAAACGCGATGAAGAACTGGTCCTAGGCCACCCTCTTCTCGAGAAAGTTCAAAGCCTTTCTTGAGTTGTCCAAGAATTTGCGGCTCCCCCACCACGAGGGAATCGAGAGAGGCTGCAACCCGAATGAGGTGTCGAATCGCATCATCTCCCAAGTGGGTGTAAAGGTAACGATTCGCATCGGGAGCATGAGCCAAAAAAGCCGCGGCCGCTGCCCCCGCCGCCTCAGCAGTGAGGCGAAGGGTCGCAGCTGCTGTTCCTCGACCTGTTGACTCAACTTCGTTTTGGGTTTCAGTGGCCAAAGCTCCGACCACAAAGACTTCGACTCGATTACAGGTAGCGACGACAAAGGCTTCGTCGATATCTTCATCTTCTAATAATTGACGTAAGAGCTGCCGCGTCTGCTCCTCGCTCAAAGAAGCTTTTTCTCGGACATCAATTGGCGCTTGATGATGCGATAGCCCGACAACCGCTATCGCTGGACCCATGAACTGATTCACGCTCCCGCTCCACCCATTGCCCGGAAAAAATAAAGGGCAAGAATCGCCAACACAGCGAAGCCGGCAACAACCGTTCCTTGGGCCCAGCGCTTGATCGAGCCCACACTCAGAGCTCGAAGAATCAAAACGACCGTCACGATCGCCCAGGCGATATATCCAAAGACTGCACGTAAAATCATGGCCGGAGAGCCAGCTCCAATTTGCGTGAAGAACATCCCGCCGGTCACCGCACCCAGGGTGAGAAAAGGCATGCTCAGCAAAAGCAGTTGGGAGGATGTTCGGTCAAGGGCTCCCAAGGAGGGAAAACGACCCAGACTACCTAATTTCTTTTGACGGAGCAGCTGATCGACCAAAAGATAAAAAGCAGCCGCTGCAGAGCCCAAAAGCACGAATCCGAGGCCCAATAAATTAGAGGAGATATGCGCAGCCAGCATGGCGCGTGAAATCGAAGGCCGCACCCCCTGACCCTCCAAAAATTGTGACGCTGTCAGAAAAGTCAGAGCTAAGGGGCTCACGAAGGCGCCGAGCGCTTCGACTTTCGCTCGCCGGGCCATCAATAAAAAGGTCATCACGGCAACCCAACCGGCCAGGCTCAGGGCAAACTGTAAACTGGCAACAGGACAGAGCTGGGTCAGAATCGAGGCTGCGCAAATATGAAAACCATGAAGAATGACGGCTAACAGCAGAATTCTTCCGGGCCAGCTCGAACGCCGTACCCTCTCACTCGTTTGGGGAGCCAAACGGAAAAAGTACAAGGTCGTGGCCACCGAATAGGCAATCACTGCAAGAGAAAAAGCAATGCTGACGGCTGTATCCATGGGCTGAATTCTCGAAAAGTCGGCCTCGTTCAAAAAAGCACAGTTTCAGAGTGAACGGCGGGCGATGAGTTCAATCTGGCAGGAATTGATGAATGAGAAACCCCCTTTCGGGTGCTAGCCAGAAAAGTTCTGTTCTGGAAGCTTTTTCTTCAGTAACCGACCGTCGCGATCATTCGATCCCCCTGCTTGAGTTCGCCATCAGAACGAGTGACCACAGCAACAGCGCTCGACTCTTCAACCCGAAGCACCAAAACTTCGCCGATAATCTCGTCGGGGAATTCCTCATCATCCTGAGACGGAATATTCCGCATCTCGGTTGGCTTCGGTGAATCCAGAATGACTCGATCATCGGCATACTCTGACGATAATTTCAAACGGCGACGCCAGATGTCTCCACGGCGGAATACTCGCAAACGATTGCCTGGCAATAGACCATCATCTTTTCCTTTGTCGATGAAAACTACCTGACCCTGGGAAATATAAACAGAAGGATAGATTGTATCGAGCACTCGGGCCAGAACTTCTGTTTGAGCAGGACGAGGAGCCACTCGGTCAAAACGTCGAGCGACTGGCCCAACATGAACACCACGCTCAATGGAGTCCAATGATTCAATCACCAATGCCCGAGCAACACGTGTTTCTCGATTCCAGTCATCAACACGTACTGTACCGTAAACTTTCACTAGTTGACCGGGTGGTCTTCGTGCTCCTCGTACTTTTTTCGGTGGCCGAATATTATCGAACAGATTGGAAGACCATGTTCATGTTAGGCGAAAAAGACATGGCTCGCCGTATCCGTGAATCGGAAGTTGCATATCCAGAATGCACAGCAGAGCGGCAACGACGACCTCGTGTTCTCAGTGATCTTCGTTTCA
>JAKVCH010000061.1 GCA_022447485.1 Polyangiaceae bacterium
CGAGAAAGCGCCGAGAAACTAGCGAACCGACGCAAGAGGGCAGACTCGAAAAGCCGCGCCTCGATCTGCTGGATCTAGAGCTGGTAAATCGCGACCCCGCGTTCAACTTCTTGCCGCTCGTCCTGAGGAGCTTCGCCGGGATGGGGGCCGACACCAGGGCGATGAACGCCTGCACCATCCGTTCCAGACTCGTCCAAGGGAAGTTGCAGAACGGGGCGCTCAATTCGTGAACGGTTCTCTTCTCTTTGGCGAATTTGGTCGATGATGAAAGATGGCAGCATATTTCCTCCTCTACCCATACTGTAACCACCCAGCGGTCAGCTGCAACCTGTTTCAAGAAAAGGAACGGATCGGGTGTTCAGGATTCAAACTTCCTCGATTGAAAATTGCGAAAACAGCCGATTTCATCGACGAAATGCACTGATAATCCTAAAAGGCATTTCATGGGAGCAAAAACAGGCACCAGTGTAACGAAAAAACCTACACCTAGCGTAGCCAGCTATTTTGCCAAAGCCTCCCTTGAAAGCCCCCGCAAGAGAAAGCAAAGAGCCAAGCGAATCCTCGCTGAAAGACGACTGGGTCTGACGAGGATTGGCCTTTGCCTGACCATCAGCCTCACCATCAGCCTGGCCCAAGCGAGCCAAGACGGCGAGGCATTTTCGACGGCGAATGATGATTGGGATGGCTACAGCCAACTTGCTCGAATTGCCCAAGAAGAATTGGGAGCTCATCGAGTTCACCTCCTCGGCGAGCTCGATTACAGCAAACTTCGACCGAACGACACCCTCCTGATTGCAGCACCTCAAGGAGAGCTCAATCATATTGCACTGATCAAGTTTCTTCAATCTGGGGGCAGATTAATCATTGCGGACGACATCGGCAAAGCCTCGAAATTTTTGGAAGAATTTAAAATTGGGACGCGTCAAGCGCCCATGAACCCTGTCCGTGCTTTGCTGGACAACCCTTCGCTTGCGCTTGCAACGCCAACCATCTTGAGCAGCGCGCCAGGGAAAGAAATGCGACACCCCCTCGTTCATGGCATCGCAGAAGTTGTCACAAACCACTCTGGTGCGTTCCAACACCCTTCCCTTTCATCGTTATTGGCAATTAAAACAGAAGATGGTGAACGCGCTGATATCGCCATCTCGGCAATCATTGCTGGCAAAGGTCGTCTGATCGCGATTGCAGATCCAAGTCTCTTCATCAACTTTATGTTGCGCTATCCAGGGAACCGTCAGTTCGCTAAAAACCTATTCATCCAGATCAAAGCAGAAATTTCGGCCCAGCCAGCTTCAAGCGGTGACCTCTATCTTTGCACAGGCAACTTTCTCCAAGTTGGTTCTTTCGGCTCGGAGCCATCTCTCAGGCAACTCTTGCAATCTCAACTGCAAGAGTTGAAAAAAGAGCTGCAGAAGATCCAAGGCCAAGGACTACCAGCTCAAGCCTATCAGGTAGCAACGACTCTCCTGGCCATTCTCTTGCTTTCCCAACTACTCCGGCTCAGAGACATCCGAGTTCTTTGGAAACGCTCAACCCACGCTTCTAAGTCAAAGCAGAAAATAATTCAGCAAAATCAAACCAAAGACGTCCCCAAAAAACGGCTCAAGAAACCTTTCTTCGCCTGAGTTCACGAAGCCGTGAAAACGAATCAGTAGACGTTCCCCAAGCCCTTTCCTAAAGTACTCCGAAAATGCCTATCTCCGAATCTCGTCTTGAATCAGCCTCCCAACTCCTGAATGCTCTCAGGCGAGAAATCACCAAAACTTACCTCGGCCAGCCAGAGGTCCTTGATGGAGTACTGATTGCTTTATTAGCGGAAGGCCATGTCCTCCTCGAAGGAGTACCAGGAGTCGCGAAAACGACACTGGCCAAGTCCTGCGCAACTGCGCTCGGCTGTCCGATGCGCCGCATTCAGTTTACCCCTGACCTCCTACCTTCTGAAATTACGGGAAGCTATGTTTTAGACCCCCGTGATGCCTCTTTTTCACTCCGAGAAGGCCCGGTATTTTCATCGATTGTTGTGGCCGATGAAATCAACCGGGCACCCGCTAAGACCCAGGCAGCCCTCCTGGAGGCCATGCAGGAAGCACAAGTCACCATCGAAGGCGAGAGCCGATCTCTGCCTCAGCCTTTCATGGTCATTGCCACCCAAAACCCTATCGATCTCGAGGGAACTTATCCACTTCCTGAGGCGCAACTCGATCGCTTCATGGTTCATCTTAAACTGGATTATCCATCCGAAGTAATTGAGCTGGAAATGCTCAAGACCTATGGCGCCGCAAATCCTCTCACCCAACCAGTAACGAACGCCCAGGAACTACTCAGCCTGCGTAAATTGGCAAAGGAGATTCATTGCGAAGAAGATGTCATGAATCTCGCCGTCCAGCTGTGTCGCCAGACTCGATCCCGCTCGGAAGTTCTACTCGGTGCCAGCCCGCGAGCATCTTTAGTGTTGCTACAAGCCGCGAAAGCCTGGGCCCTCCTCTCCGCTCGCTCCTATGTCACTCCAGAGGACATTCGTCACTGCGCAAGCCCCGTACTTTCCCACAGGCTGATCCTCCGCCATGAATTAGAGAATGATAGCTCTGTCCGGGAAAAAATAATTCAGAATGCTTTTCACGACGCAGCAAGCCCGATAACTCGAGGCCCTATTGAATCACGCTTCGACACCTGAATAACTTAGAACAGTGAAACCCCGGAAGTAGCATTTGAAATTGCTAAATTTGGCATTCCAAATGCTTGACCAAAGGACACATACACCACCCCTGGCCAAGCCCGACGGTCCCCCCCCACGGGAAACCCCCAATCAACTCGTAAGACCGAGCGTTCGGCGTGAGGAAAAAGGATGCGCCCGCCAAAACCTACGCCATAAGCGAGATTCAAGGCGGAAAAGTTATTCGGAGTCGCTCCGGCATCAACAAACGTCGCTAGCCCTACTTGCGCGGAGAGAATATCGATGGATCGGGTACGAAATTCTAGGTTGGAGGCAACAAGATTTTCTCCCTGAAACTCGTCAAAACCATAGCCACGCAAACGGTCGTTCCCCCCAAGGGAAAACGGTGATGCGTTGAGATAATTCCAGTAGCGAAAAGCGACAAGAGCATCAAAATGAAGTCTGCCGGCAACTGTTAACGGGCTGACGACTCGGGCTCTTGTCCAAAAGAGAGCCTGGTTTTGGTTTTGATTAGCAACAGTAATTGAGCTCTGTGCCATGAGTCGAGCAAATCCATTTCCCAAGGGAACTGAATAGAGCAAACCCGAATCAATGCTGAGCTGATCCCGAGTCGAACCTGTACCACGGGAAGCAGCGCTGACCCGGGTCAGCACATCGTAGCCCATGCGATAGTCTTCCTGTAAACCCAAAATTTCCAAATCAAGGGTTCTCAAAAAACGAGTCCGATAAACTCGCAGCTGAGCAAATGGGCTCAGTCGAGTATCGCTGACCGGCAAGACATCCCGGATAAAAGCCGCTTGAGCTTGAGGACTGAACTCGGCAAGACCAATCGGGCGATACTCCCGACTGGAAATCTCGAACCCGAAGGTCAAGTCTCGCTTATGCAAGACCCCCCAAGAACGAGTCAGATAATAATTCGCCGCCAGAATTTCTGTTCGATAAACCTCTGGAATCCGTTCTTCCGCGCCGTCGGCATCTTGAAACTCGTAAAGACGAATATCTGAGCCGCGATACCTTCGCGTCGTTTCTACTCGCCATGCTAGTTGAGTCCCTGTTCCCCAAGGCGAGTATCTCGAATAGAGAGGATAGAGAATGGATAGGGAGCCTGATGAACCCTCATAAGCATTCGTATCGCGGTTGAAAGACACGCTCGTATCAAAGCCAACCCACCAGCGACTCCCCGCCATCCGCGGATAAACCACTCGCGTGCCCAACGAATAGCGATCTCTCTCCAGAAGATAGAGGAGACCAAGGTCTAAATGTAAGCCTGCGAGATTTTCTTCAGCAGGATTGAGGAGCAGGTATTCCAGACCATCACCACCAAACCCAAAATCAGAGTTAATACGCAGACTCCAAACGTCTTTCACGACTACGATCAGCCGGGTTTTGTCGGGCGCACTACCTTTCGCTGCAATCACATTAGCGACAGAAAGCTGGCGGAGCGACCGAAGGTTCCTCTCTGTCTCCTTGACCTTGCCC
This sequence comes from Polyangiaceae bacterium, assembly GCA_022447485.1. Classification (GTDB taxonomy): domain Bacteria; phylum Myxococcota_A; class Polyangia; order Polyangiales; family Polyangiaceae; genus NIC37A-2. The sequence continues at coordinate 4,154 of JAKVCH010000061.1, forward strand.
ACATCATAGAGTTCTCCGGGATTCACCAATGTCTCTTGACGAATAATCCAATCCCGACTTTTAGAATGAAAGATATTGAAAAAGGTGGGAATTGGATCCCGAGCATCGAAGACCGGAAGAATATAGACATCAATCGATTCGATTTCCTTTCCCTCTGGATGAGGTTCCGCCTTCCACCCAAAATGAGCCAATGCCTCTTTTGCAATCGAGTCTTCCAGGGCCGAGCGCTGTCCTCCGGCGGGAGGGGCTGAGTTTGACGAGGATGCTCCTCCTGTGGTTTCGGCCCAGCTCCAACTCCCAGAAAACAGCAAGAGAAACAGACATTTCCACCAGATTTTCGAGGCTGGTCCTCCCCACTTCCGGAGAATCTGCTGAGGAGTAAGCAATGCCATGTACTAAAAGTCTATCAGTGGAGTAAGGGTGACTGCTATAGCAGAGTTGTGCACTTGCAGCCGACGTCGACAGCTATCCAGCTCGCGCTCTGGGGAATACTCCTCCTGGGCTCCGGGATACTCAGCGAATCGAAGCAACTCACGGCTTGGGGTTGCTTTTTATTGGTTGGCGTCGCTTTGGCCAGAAGCGTCGCAAGGTTAAGCGTAGCCCGAGCCCGCGCCGCTGGGTTCGAAATGCTTTGGCTCCGCAATCAACGAATCACCCATTTACAGAGAAATAATCTTGTTCGTATCACTCTCTGCTTGAGAAACCGCGACACTCTTCCAACGAAGTTTCATGACCTACGGCTGACTCATAGTCCCGGCTTAACGGTGGACCCAGAGATCAGTGAAGGAGAAATTCCGCCGCTGAGTGAACTCAGAATTGGCATAGATATTCGAGCGCACCAGCTGGGCTCTCACGGTATTCTCGGAGTCATCCTCCAGACGGTACGGGCACCCGGACTCCACACAACCCCTCTTTCCTTTACCAACCCTCACCTGATCAGAGTTGCCCCGCAAATACCTGTCCGCAGCCAGGCTATTTCAAGCTATCGACAACAACAACTCGGTCCATCCGGCCGCTTTCCCAGCAGGCGAAAAGGTCAGCACGGTGGTTTCTTCGAACTCCGAGATTATCAGCGCGGAGACCCTTTTTCTAAGATTGCCTGGCGAGCGAGTGCTCGGCAAGCAAAGTTGATCGTTTTGGAAGAAGAAGACGAAGTGGATGAAAGGCTCTGGATCATCGTCGACGTATCCGTCGAGTTAAGGCAGAGAAACCCTAGCGAAGGTGAAGTCAACTCATCTGCTCCTTCTATCGATCAAATCATTGAATCAGCCCTGGGAACCGCCGCTAGTTGTCTGCGACAAGGAAGTCGCGTTGGCCTCAAGCTTGTCAGCAGTCGAGAAATTCTCTCTTTGACTCCCGAAAGAGGATTTCAACATCTTCATCGACTCGTTGGCGGCATTTTAGAGGTCTACCATGATTCTCATGCTGATCGTTCGGCAGAAAGTGACCTCGAAGCGTGCGATAAGGCATTGAGCTGGATGCAATCCATCAACCCAAACGCGGCGGATATCGACATGAAGCACCTTGAGGAACAGTCATCATTGGCCCGTCGCCTCATCGAACAATCCCCCTGGCCGGCAAAACGCCCGTGGGCACCCACTCGTCACGGCCAAATAGCCCGTCAACTTCTATTGAGCTTTGGCATTGAGTTAACGGCATCAGCCACTCCAGAGCTACCACTAACCCGTCAACGATTGATTCAATCGCTCAATGAACTGATTCAAGAAAACCCTCGGCCATCAAGGGTCATCCTCTTTGCCGAACCTTCGCGCTTCCAGAGCCTCGCCTTCGATGAATGTCTGCAAAAGCTCCAGCGGCGAAGAATAATTCTACAATTTCCCTTAGCAAGCTATTCAGGAAAGGCTCCGCCCAATAGGCAATTTTTGAAAGATCAGACGCTAAGTTCTACATCCTAAAGCACAGCGCGGACAACAAGAGCTCGATCAATCAAGAGTAGGGGACCCTCCTCGACCCGTATCGAGTAGACACCAGTGCGCCGAGAGCTGGGCCACTCAACACGATGCTCAACAAGGCTACGATCCGAATCAATCTTTAAAATCACCTCGCGGGTCGTGCGACGACCCGCTGCACCCGGTCCTGAAAAACGAACTCGCACCTTGCGGGTAAATTTTGGACCCTCGGTGGGTGGAAAGGTCAAACGAAACCCGAAGTCAGGAAACTCTCGACCCTTGACTTCTAGCTCCCGCACTCGCTGGACTTGTCCTCCCCAAAACAGACCCGCTTCACCCCTTGGCAAAGGCTCACGAGATGGCATGTCAGTGCAGGCAGCAACCAGAAGAATAGAAAAAACGAGCAAAAAAATGGGCCTCCATCGATAAGCATGACGACGATGCCTCGCCTTGCAGGATGCACCCCAGGACATTTCTGACTTTCGCGCGGGCTCACTCATTCCGCCCCGACGCGCCTGCGGCGAAATGATGCAGCAATTTCCAGAAACTGGTCAACGCTCAGTGTTTCTCCCCGTTGGCTTAGTTCAAAGCCAACCTCTGCGGCCACGCTTTGCAACTCGTCAATCGGGGCGAGGCTCTTCCAGGCGTTTCTTAAAGTCTTACGACGTGCCCCAAAGGCTAACTTCACGACTTGCTGAAGTACTCGATCTTCATCACAAGCAGAAGCTCGTGGAACAAAAGTAACAACGGCAGAGTCAACGCGAGGAGGCGGAACAAAAGCCTGACCTCCTATCACCAAAGCTTTCTTCACCTCAAATTGAGCCTGAGTAAACACGCTAAGAGCGCCATAGGCCTTGGTCGAGGGCGATGCGCTGAGCCGCTCAGCGACCTCCTTTTGAACCAAAAAAGTTGCACGGTCTATTTCTGCGGCGTGCTGAATTGTCTTTTCGATCAGGGGTCCCGTAATCTGATACGGAAGATTCCCCGCAATCACTGGTCGCTCCACCTCGCCAAAAAGAGCACGCCAATCAGCTGTCTTGGCATCCGCCTCAACGACTCGAAGCTGCCCCGAACTCACCTGCTCTGCAAAGATATCTTCAAGAACTGGAACTAAATCTCGATCTCGCTCGATGGCGATCACCTCATTGCCGGTAGCAATCAGATGCTCAGTGAGAGCTCCTAGACCTGCTCCAATTTCAATAATCGTTAAGCCGGTCTCTGGGGCGGCTAGATCCGCAATCTTTCTCGCAATATTTCTATCGGTCAAAAAGTTCTGACCGAATGAATACTTCGGAGACAGGGCATATTTTTGTAGAAGTTGTTTTGGAGACGGAAGAGCCACCCTTTCTCTTTACGCCATCTCAGCAACGGCAACCAGAGGACAAAAATAAAGGGCGATAGAGACTATCACCCTTTATTTGCCTCATGACTGAATTCAAACTTCTGCCGAATCGTCACTCTCTGGAATATCTTTCAGCGTCTCCACATAGTCCTCGTGGGCTAAAAGCTTCATCTCATGGGTCAGCAAAATTGTTGCTGGTGGAGGATCGCCATAAAGCTCCAAGCGAGTCGCTGCCCAGCGAGCTGCCGCAATAGCAACAGCCCGCTCAGACTCGGTGGCATCACTTGAGAGCTGATTTAAAGCTTCATCAGCTTCTTTCAAGTCTTTCCGCGCCACTACGGCATCAACGTCTTCCTTCGCAATAAAGTGATCGGTCAACACCTCTGCTTGACCCTCAGCAATTTTTACGAACCCTGGCCCAACAGCAACGCTCTCTTCGTGGCTACCCTCGGTATAGCGCAGAATGCCTGTCTTCAAGCCCGCAAGCAGAGGACGATGCTCGGGTAGAACACCAAATTCCCCTTGCACGCTTGGAGCGGTAAATTCATCCACTTCTTTCTGAAGTTTCGGTCCTTCAGGAGTGATGATACGTAACTGAATTTTGCGGGCCATCTTGTTCTTTGCCTCTTCCTGCGAAGAGAGTCCTTCGCTGAGTGGTAAGACGAAAACTTAGCTCAGGTTCAGGAAACCTTCGCTAGCTCCTCGCCCTTAGCTTTCGCCTCATCAATATTACCAACGAGGTAGAATGCCTGTTCCGGCAGATGGTCCAAAGCGCCAGAGAGAATTTCCTTGAATCCTTCAATCGTCTCCTTCAGGGGCACATACTTACCATCTAGTCCGGTAAACTGACTTGCGACAAAGAATGGCTGAGAGAGGAAACGCTGAATTTTTCGAGCGCGAGCAACAATCAATTTATCTTCTTCGGAGAGCTCGTCCATGCCGAGAATCGCGATGATATCCTGGAGGTCCTTCTGCTTCTGCAAGGTTTCCTGTACCTGAGTGGCAATACCGTAATGCTCCTCGCCTACCACATCTGGACTCAGCATAGTGCTCGTAGAATCCAGAGGATCAACGGCTGGATAGATGCCGATCTCTGCAATCGCGCGGCTCAAAACGGTCTTCGCATCCAAGTGGGCGAAGGTCGTCGCTGGCGCAGGGTCCGTTAAGTCATCGGCAGGAACGTAAACAGCCTGCACTGATGTAATCGAGCCCTTACTGGTCGAAGCAATTCGTTCCTGCAGCGCACCCATCTCAGTCGCGAGAGTAGGCTGGTAACCCACCGCAGAGGGCATACGTCCCAAGAGTGCTGACACCTCTGCGCCGGCCTGGGTGAATCGGAAGATATTATCGACGAAAAGCAGAACGTCCTGACCCGACTCGTCGCGGAAGTACTCGGCGCAGGTAAGCGCACTCAAGGCAACTCGGGCACGCGCTCCGGGAGGCTCATTCATCTGCCCGTAGACGAGAGCGGTCTTTGAAAGAACGCTCTCACCAGTTTCGAGCTTCGACTCTTCCATCTCAAGCATCAGGTCGTTGCCTTCGCGAGTTCGTTCTCCCACCCCAGCAAAAACAGAAACACCACCGTGCGCTTTCGCTACGTTATTGATCAGCTCCATGATCAGAACGGTCTTGCCAACGCCGGCACCACCGAAGAGGCCAATCTTGCCTCCCTTACGATAGGGAGCGAGCAAATCGACAACCTTAATCCCGGTTTCAAAGATTTCAACTTTGATATTTTGCTCGACAAACTCGGGGGCTGGACGGTGTATCGGCCACCGCTCCTCTGTCTCTACGGGCCCAGCTTCATCAACAGGTGCACCGACGACATTCAAAATACGTCCCAATGTTGCCGGACCGACAGGCACAGCGATAGGCTGACCAGTATCCTTCACCTCAAGGCCGCGAATGAGACCTTCGGTGGCGTCCATCGCGATAGCGCGGACCGTGGACTCTCCGAGGTGCGACGCTACTTCTAAGACAAGATTATCTTTCTCGTCCGAGATATTCGGGTTCGTCACCGTAAGAGCATTGAGAATCTTGGGAAGGGGACCGTCCGGGAAAACGACATCTACAACAGGACCAATCACCTGGGTTACTTTTCCGGAATTCGCGGCTGCAGCTTGCACCATGTTACGACTCTTCGACCTTGTCTGGAATGAATGAACAATTACCTTCGCCCTGCTAATTCTTAGAAACGCAGGAAGTCGGCTTTCGCCTGCTCTGAGAGGACTTCGTCCGTGTGGAAGCGGGCGCCGCGCGTGTACCATGCACAAACCGCCATGCCAACGGTATCTGAAGAATAGCTCGAAACGCGGCTATTTATCTGCATAAATTTAATTGTTTCCCAAAATAAAACTTCACAGGCCTCAATGTCTCGCCCCCAACATTCCATCTTAGCTGGAATACCCAATACCGACGTGCTGCTCTATGTACCCGCTCTATTTTTGATATGAACTATCCTAAGCAGGAGGAGCTATCGGGAGCTCAAGACCGAAGCCAACCAGCCAGGTGACTGAATTTTGATCGCTCAAGAAACGATTCAAGCAATCCGCGAAGGCGCCAGTATCTCAACGATTATTGGTGAAACAGTAGCGCTCAAGCGCAAAGGTAGGAGCTTAACCGGTCTTTGCCCGTTTCATCAGGAAAAGTCGCCCAGTTTTCACGTCAATGAGGAGCGTGGCTTCTTTCACTGCTTTGGTTGTGGAGAGTCAGGTGACGTCTTTAAATTTGTGATGAAGGTCGAAGGAATGACCTTCATCGAAAGCGTTCGCGCTCTCGGGGAACGCCTCGGTGTAGAAGTGCGTGACGATATGACCCAAGAGGAGCGCCGCCAACGCGACGCAGCCCAGCGTCGTAAGCAAGCTCTACTCGATGCCAACAGGATTGCGGCAAATTATTATCAACGGGCTCTACAGAAGCATCAGCTAGCCCACTTCGCACACCAGGAACTACGTCGTCGCGGCTTGGCCTACGACAGCGAACATCGCGCAGTTTTGGATAGCTTTGGCATTGGTTACGCGCCAGACGGCTGGGACGGGCTCGTCCGAGAACTTCAAAGGGTGGGCATCGATCTGAGCACGGCTGAAGAAGCTGGACTTGTTGCCCAAAGACGAAATGGGCCTGGTTACTATGATAGATTTCGCCATCGCCTGATCTTTGGCGTGTACGACCTCCACGGGCAGGTTGTGGCTTTTAGCGGTCTAGCTCTTCCGAGCCCACGAGCCGAGGAGGAAGAGGCCGCAGCCAAGTACATCAACTCCCCGGAAACTCCAGTCTACAAGAAAGGCTCCACGGTTTTTGGGCTCTATCAGTCGAGAAGCCAACTCCGGGGAGGAAAGCCCTGCGTGATTGTCGAAGGGAATTTCGACGTCGTTTCGCTTCACGCCCGTGGCTTCGACTATACGGTTGCCCCCCTCGGAACAGCATTCACTGCAGAGCAAGGAAAACAAATTCGTCGCTTTGGGTCCGATGCGATCTTCCTTTTCGACGGCGATAAAGCCGGAAGGAAGGCCACTGCTGCCAGTAAATCACCAGCTCAAGAAGCAGGACTGACAGCACGGGTGGCTCGATTGCCTGACGGCCAAGATCCTGATGATTTCTCTCGAGAGAAAGGACGCGAAGGTCTAGAGCGCCTACTCGCTGCATCGAAAGGCATGCTCGACCACCTCATCGATACGGAGTTAGAGCAAAATTTTTCCTCGGACAGTGCCCAATCTCAAGCGGAGAAAGTCAAAAACGTCGCTCAACTGATTGCTGAAGAACGAGATCCAACGGCTCGAGCTCTTGCCGAGCAACATGCCGACAAGTTGGCGGCTCGTTTGGGTGTTAATGACGCTCGCACCTTCCGGGCTCTGCGCCAAGCAGTGAAGAAGGGAGTCGCGTCGAAGAAAGAGCACAAGAACTTACACTCCCAGTCATCTCAAAGAAGCGTCCCTGAACGCCCAATCGCAGACCTCGAAAAGTCGATCATCGGCGCAATTCTCGACTATCCACCTTTGCTCTTCAGCGATGAGTTTACC
>JAKVCH010000610.1 GCA_022447485.1 Polyangiaceae bacterium
GTCAAACTACTCTCTACGGGACGGGGTTGATCGTTGAGCCGCCCTATGGCTGGTACTTTGATGTTGTTCCTCGCAGTTCTATCATTAAAACTGGATATCTTTTGGCCAATAGTGTGGGGGTGATCGACCGTTCCTATCGGGGGGAGCTCATGATTCCTCTTCTGAAGATTGATCCGAAAGCGCCAGAAATTTCCCTGCCGCGAAGGATTGCTCAGCTGATCCCACGCCCCATCGTGCATATGCCTGTAGCAGAGGTGCAGCAATTAGGCGCGACCCAGCGTGGGAATGGTGGATTCGGCAGCACTGGCTAAATCCAGCACCTGCCTCGACGGTGCTGCTCTCGACGCTGCGGCCCTCGACGGTGCTATTTCGAAAGCTTTGTGAGAGCTAGGACTTTTTTCGTGGCTCTGGCGCCCGTTGCCACCACGCCCGAAGCGCGGCCCAGCTCAGTGGGCGCGAGTAGCTCCAGAGCATCAAAGCACTGAAGAGTAAGAAGAGATAGCTCTGCGCGGCAAAGTTATCATCGACATAGTAGAAGCCTGAGATATTGGTCGAGGCATAGCCAATGCTTTTACCCAAAAGTATCACCGACGCCGCACCTGTAGCCAAAAGAGCTGCGCCTATCGGACGTCGGACCGCAACTAACACGCCCGCAATAATGTACATTGAGTAGTAGTAGCAAGTGAGATCGGTCAAGCACATGACCAGCGGCAGGCTGAGAGCTGGGGCTACCCAGAGCAAGTGAGTGCGTCGTAAAGCCCAGGCAATCCAAAGAAAGAAAATACCAAAAATGCCATATTGTAAGACTTTATACTTCGCCTTGTTCTCGTTGCGACCGGCCTTCCACTCTTGAAAGGCGTCGTCGAGGTTATTGTTGCGGGTAAAGCGCATACGACCGTCCCAAGTGTGGGACAGGATCGTGGGGAGCCCCATATGGTTCGTCAAAGGTGTGTGCTTATGCACGGCAATATGCTCAACGAATTCTTTATAAGGGTGCACACCGCCAGTGGTCAGCATGCTTGCTGGCACGAGGGTCGCTATGGCGATGAAGGAGCCGGCAATCAGGCGTCGATGATGGGGGTGAATGTAGCTAAGAAAGCCCCGAGGCTCGTTGGCTGAGTTCTTGTGCCGAGAGAAGATTTCTCGAAGGGTGTACATGGCCACCATAGCAGCCCAGCCACCGAAGAGCGCCGCAGGGAAGACACGCAAGAGCGCCGACCACATCAAGGCGAAGCCCGCCCAGAAGAAGTACCTTTTCCTCGCTAGGGCAACGGAGGCCACGAGCATGAACATCCAATCCATGCGTAGGAATGCGCCACCCGTCCAATAAAAATTTGCTGCGGCATTGCAGCCCCAAAAAATGGTCGCCACCATGCCAACTCGCCAGCCAAATGCCCAAAAGAGCAAGCTGACCATGCCTGCCTGGAGCAAGACATCGATGCTGGCTAATATCTTGAAAAATACTTTTCCAGCGGGTGCGATATTCGCGAAAAGCTTTCCGGTCATGGTCCAGACCGGCGGAGGATTGTAGCCGTGATCTTGCTGCATCCTTTCCCAGTACGAGCCACGAGAGGAGCGATAAAACCAATCTACATCCTTGCGAAAGTCTTCCCAGCGCTCAGGCGTAAAGCGATCGCGGCAGCGCTCTGGCTCCGTGAGGATATAGGTGTCTTTTACCTTGCGGATTAAGTTGACATTCAGGTCGCGAAATTCCCGCTTGGCTACTGAGGCCCGTCGACCATTATCGATTTCTGCTACTAGGGTGCAGTCGTAGAGGCGGGTGTACCCTAACTCTTCGTTGTATTTGGCGCCTAGGTAGTAGTGGTAGAATTCGTGGCGGTGGTAGTACTCGCCGTAGCGTGCCTTTGGATTGCTAAAGTCGAAGTAGATACCGAAAGCGAGGAGAGACATGCCGATGGCAATGCGGCGTTTCCAGCGCTCGGCAACGGGCATGCCTAGTCTGCGCATCCTCACCTCAAGGATCAGCAAGGCCGCCCCCACTAAGCAGAGGCCAACTCGTATGCCAAATGCCAGATTGACCCAATTCTTTTTGATGAAGATAGGAAGAGAAAAGAATCGATCGTAGGCGGTAGCATCTCGCCCAATGCTGGCGAGTAACGGTTGGAGACCGCCCAGAGAGAATTCTACAGCATCCTCCACACGAAGTAGGCTCAGGCAACTGGTGAACAGGCTAGGGAGGAGCTCGAGGAAATGCATGGTAATGGGAGCGCGAGGCTAGTCGGCCCC
>JAKVCH010000611.1 GCA_022447485.1 Polyangiaceae bacterium
GAAGTATTTGACTTTAATCAAGTCGTCGGACCGAGAGACGAGGCCAACGGTTACCGCGTCGCTACTGTCATAGCGAATGGTGAACTTGTCGACGGTATTGGTGGAGGGACGTGCCAGATTTCCGGCACTCTTCATGGGGCTGCATTTTTCGCAGCCCTCGAAATAGTCGAGCGCTACCCTCATACGCGTCCCAGCTCCTACATTAAGATGGGGATGGACGCGACGGTGGTATATCCGACCATCAACTTTCGAGTCCGAAATACCCATTCCTTTCCCGTCGTGATTCATGAACGTGTCGAAAAGGGCAAAGTCACGGCAGAAATTCGCGGCGCAGAGGCTCAACAGGTGGTCACCTTAATTCGCAAAATCGACCAAGCGATACCCTACGAGGAGCTAGAAAGATCAGATCCAAAACTGCCTCAAGGCCGGCGAGTTCTCGCCCAGAGAGGGGTGCCAGGATTTCGGCTCCATCGTTATCGCGTGATGCGAAATGGTTCACACACTCGACGAGAAAAGTGGCGTGATATCTACCCCCCTACACCCCAAGTGATTCGAGTGGGTTCGGGGTCTAATATGACTTCATCTCGAACGAGTGTAAAAACACCAGAATATATGGCCGATGAGCTTCTTGTGATCACACAGCGTCGACCGGAACAAGGCGAGTACGGTCAGCTCGTCGAAAACCGAACCGCTGGCCGATTTGGTCAAAAAGGCTGGACAGCCGATGCCGGAATGAGGGTCTGGAACGCCCCTTGACGCCCCCAAAGTTCTGCTGCAAGCCTTGAAGGAGGATGATCAAGGGGATGGCGGAGAAGAAATCACAAGGGGCAAACGCACTCAACCACCTGGCCAGCGTAAACACCGACACCGCGGTCGATGGAGGAGCGCAAATCGCTGATGGTCCACAAGTAGAGTTACAGGCTCATGAGAGCTTGGAAAGCTCTAGCCAGTCTGGTCCTGTCAGTACTTCACCGACGAGCGCCGTGCCCTCAGGAATTCGTACCACGCCACTTGGGGCCCGTCCCTCTGAGGCGGCTCACGAATCGCTGGGAAGCCTGACCCGAAAGAAGGAAGAGAGCGGCGAGCGAATTCGCCCCGGCGCTCTCGGTGCAGAGCTTGCTCACTTACCATCGAGTGACGAGTTTAATCGCTCCGTCAATTGGCAGAACCGAAGAGTCGCAGCAATTCTTCAAACGGCTGCACGATGTTTTGCTGCGGGCGGATTCACGGCCACCACCCTCGCCGAAATCGGCAGAGAATTAGGCCTGCGAAAGAGTATTGTTCATTACTACTTTGCGAGTAAAACCGCCCTCGTTCATGAGGTTCAAAGCTACACTGCAAGCCATTTTCTCGATGCTATTCGTAGTAGCTTGGGTCCTCAAGAAACCGACTCGACTACAAGCGGCCCCATCAAAGCTCCAGCGGACGACCGGCCCGACGCTTGCTTACTCCGGCTATTCGACCAAATCATGACCGATGCGACACTGAGAAGTCTGAGCATCGAGTTCTGGAGTGAAGCTCGTCGCGATGCCGAGGTCGCAAGGCGCTGCACCGTCCTCGATGAGCGTTTAGAGAGTGAGCTTCAAAGATATTTAGCAGAAAATGGCATGTCGCTCGAAGATGCCGTGCCTCAGGCGAAGGAACTACGCATTTTTCTCTACGGTCTCATTACGCTCGCTGAACGCGACGGTTATGAGCAGGCCCGCGCCATCTTCTCAGCTTACCTACGAAAGATGCATTGAGACGGAGAGGAAGGCAGAAAAAGTAGCGCACAGGCGCTTACCTCGACATCAAGTGAGCCTGCTCTAGGATAGCGGCATGTCTCTTGAGCGCCTTTTGGGGCAGCCCACCGCACAAAAAACCCTTCAGCTCGCGCTTGCCAGAGATAAAGTGCACCATGCGTATCGCTTTGAGGGGCCTCCCGGTGTTGGGAAGGAAACGGCGGCCATGCTTCTCGCCCAATCGTTGGTCTGTGAGAAGCCCACACCAGAGGCATGTGGTGTCTGCTCAGCTTGTCAGCGCGCAACTCAATTTTCAGAAGAAGCCCCACGGGTACCACGCCACCCTGATATCCTGATTGTCGGAAGAGGGGTGTATCCCGCGGCCTTGCTTGGCGGAAAGTCAGAAGCGACCGGCATTAGTGTAGAACAAATCCGCAGAATCATTCTGCCCCGCATTGGCTACCCGCCCCATGAAGGTCGTGCCCTTTGTATTATTATTCGCGACGCTGATGAGCT
>JAKVCH010000612.1 GCA_022447485.1 Polyangiaceae bacterium
TCGACGCCAAGGCTGGGTCTTCAGATGACAAGGCTGGGTCTTCAGACGGCTTCGATGACAACTTCGTTTTGGAGCAACTCGACAAAGCTCTCGACGAGACGCCGGACGACGTGAGCCTCTGGCTCGCTGTCGAACTAATGGGTGCACAGCGCCAAGACCAAGAACAACAATTGCGGGGAGCCCTCGGGCGTGCAGCTTCAGCGAACTCCTCTCAACTGCGCTCCTTGCTTTTAGAGCGCGCCGCTCAAATCTACGCGCAACAGGGAGATAGCCAGTCGGCACAAGCCACCCTCGAGCAAGCCCTCGACGACGGCGCAAATCTCGGTGCTTTACGGTCCTTAGAGCGACTTGCTGTCAAAAATAACGACTTTCAAGAAGCTGCTGAGCTGGCGTCTCGAACAGCGGCAAGCATGAGCAAGCTCCTCGTCGCGCAGCTGAACCCCGAAGACACATCAGAGTCTCAACAGACGCAGGATGCACTACCAAAAGGAGCGACGCCCTCTTTTTGGCAAAGCGCACACGAACACCCGTGGCTTAACGAAGAGCTTCGTGTCGGAACCCTGCTGCGAAAGGCTCTTTGGCTCCTCAGAGCCAATCACGCTTCTGAAGCCCTCGAGTATTGCAAAACTCTGGCGAATCAAAAATTCGAGAAGACAGACCATCATTCAGAGGTTCGGCGCTTTCTCGCTCTCACCGCAAAGTACGCGCAGAATCAAACAACAGCCTCCGAAGACTCTCTGATCGAATTGCTCCAGAGCCAGAGAAATGGAGACGAAGAGGAGTCTTCCCCTGCCTTCAATCGATTCCAATTCGAATGCGTTTTCATCGAGCTCATCGAACGAATAATCACGACTAATTCCAGGGAAAACGAGGCCGAGACATCGCAAAAGGACGAGCTGCATCGCCTGCTGCTGCAACTCAAAAGTTCAGCTCCAAAGTCTGTATTAATCGACGGGCTTTTATCCATAGAAGCAGAGCTACGGGCGCCCGATGGTGAGTTACAAGAAGCCCAGCGATTCTTTGCCACTCTGGACAAAAGCGAACAAGAGCAAGTAGCTCCTTATCTGGCACTCTATGCGATCGTTCATGCGCCGCCTGAGCAAGCAAAACAGATAGTTGAGGCGACTGCCCGAGCTGTCTGTGAAAGCAGTGACCGCCTACACTCTGCTCTCCAACTTGGCTTTTGGAGACACCAGCAGAGCCAGCGACAGGAAAAAGACCAGAACCGAGACCTGCTTGAAGCTCTGGAAAAAGTCACTCCGTCAACCGCTGTCTTTGGAAAGCCAATCAGCGAAGAACAGATCTGGGAGCGCTTCGAAAAGAAAATTCAGAACACGGTGGCAGGGGAAAACGATACTTCTGGTTCTGCCTCCATAAAAGAGACTCTGACCCTGCCAGCTTTACCCGAAGAGGCGACGCTCTTCGAGCGCTCTTTACTTCATGCCTTAGGAGACAGCGTAGGAGCCCCAGTCGCGGAGACAAAACAGAAAGCTTTATTGCACGACCTAGTAAGAGAGTTTCCTCATATTCAGCTCACGGAAGAGGATCTACAGCTCTTGGGAAATGAAGCTGAAGTTTTCTCCGAAAGCCTGACTCTTCAGGCTGTACGTCTACAGAGCCAAGAAAAGGCAGCCAGCGCTAGTGTAGAGTCGAGCGCCCCCTCCCCTAGCTCAGGAGACGCCTTAGATGATCTGCTGGAAAAAGGAAAAGGCAGCTTCGTTTCTTGGGGGTTTTTGCTCCGCCAAAAGGAAGAACAGCGCAGGCATGACGAGGAGTCCGAGCTAGTCGAGCGCTTAGCTGCCCAGGTCGATGACCCAACAATTACAGCCGGCTTACACTGGCGAATTCTACTTTCCTTTATCGAGAAGCGCCTCGGCTCGAAGACTCCAGGAGACACGGTAGAATACCAATTCTATCAAAGGAAGCTCACTACGGCCCTGGAGTGCGACGAGCGTTCTGATTCTCCTACCCTCGTTGAGCTCGCCCCATGGATTCAACGCTTTCTAGCGCCCTTCTCTGATGCGTCAAAGTTAGAAGACGCGCTCGAGCGAGCAGATCAAAGCTCTCCAGAAACAAGAGACAACCGAAGACTGGAACGCCTTTGCTTGGCAGCGAGGACCTCACTTGAAGACCTCAACAAGCAATTCACCCCAACGGAACACGGCGAAATAAACGATGACCCAGACACTCCTACCGAACAAGGAGCCTATGGAGGCCGCTCCCT
>JAKVCH010000613.1 GCA_022447485.1 Polyangiaceae bacterium
GAGGGCGACGAAGTGGTGTTTCTGATCACTGAGTTCCTCGCGATGAGCGTCGAGAAGCTCTGACGCCTAGGGTCGTCTCCAAGGGGAGGTGGCATCCCGGCACTCACCAACCACGGAGTTAAAGCGAATACATCGCGGACATAAGACCTCGAAAACGCCCGACATCGTCGCCGTTTTCGACTCTTTTGTAGCCGTAGAGCCCCTCGATGCCGATTTGCAGGTGACGATCAAAGCTATAGATCAGATTGCCATTCGCATAGTGGGACCAGCGATAGGCATCAGCGGGCTGGAGATCCGTTGTCTCGAGGTTGACGTAACCATGGGAAATCGTGGAACGCCAATGGCTCGACCAACGGTGCGTCAGCGACGCCATGGAGCTCAGATATCGGGGCGCAACCCATTCGCCGCTGGAATTAAGCGCTAAATCAGCGCTAAGGAAGCTGGTATCGTTGCCCATACCCCCAACCCCATTGCCATATACGCCCCAGAAGAGCAGCGATGTCGACTCGCCTAGATTGAAGCCACCCGATAGATTCGCTCCCCAACCAAAAACGGCGGCATCTGCGCTGTTGAGGCCATTGACGCCGAGGACCCGAAAGATCGCGCTCGAGCGAAGATGGCTCCCGTTACCGAACGTCCAGCGCACTGAAAACCCGGAATCTGGGGCGTAGAGATGGGGCGTGGCGCTTTCGCCAGTCATGGCGTTTTCGTCAGTGCTCGTGTCCACATAAAAGCTTGGCTCTTCTGCTGAGATCGTAAAACGCCAATGCTCACTGAGTGCAAACTTGTACTGCAGAACTGCTCGTCGAGCAAAAACCACAGAGTTCGGGCCCTCGTAGTCGACGGTATCCGGCCAAGCATCAGGGTCCTCAAAAACACCGAAGGTAAACCCACCAACGATACCGTAAAACTTACCGTAGAGATGCTGCAGACGATACTGCATGCCGCGAGTGGTGGAGCCAGAAAAATCGTTTTGATAATAGATACGGAGATTGCCAGGGTTGTTCGGTGAACGAATATCAATCCTCACCTGACTACCATCAGCACTAGCCATGAACCCCCACATATCGGCATCGGGAGTCGACCCGGGCAGCGCAAAGAGGGCTGGGACAAAACGCCCTCCCGTTCCCAGATTACCGGAGCTCACCGCCATATCGACACGGGGACGGAGGTTCAGTTGCACTAAAAACGAGGTAAAGGGCACACGCATGTAGCCCACATATTGGGGGTCGAAGGTGTAGTTGCTCAAGCGCGCGGCCGCGAGCTGTTGGTCGTTTAAGAGGGACCGAAAGCGCACCAATGCAGGCGAACCCTCGGGTGATTTTTTATTTTCGCTGGCCTCTTTTTCTTTCCTTCTTGGCACTTCGTCTGCTGATGCCTCTGCCTCATTCACTCCGGAAAAGCTGGCGCTACTTTCCTCAGACGCCGGGGGCTCAGACGCAGGGGGGTCAGTCTCCGCACCTTGCTCAGAGGGCTCCGATTTGGAGCCTTCCTCTTGCCCGAGCGCCGCCGAAGAGACAAACAAGCTCCAAAGGCAGGCGGCACCGGCCAGCAGCAATTTCTTATTCGCCTTGGTTAGCACCGAATACTCCTAGACTGAGTTGGCTTGAGATAAACTCAATCGCCTTCAATGCCCGAACGCTATTGCCCGCTTCATTCAGACGCGGAGAAAACGCGGCAATAGCGAGACGTCCAGGAGCCACCGCTACAATTCCTCCCCCCACTCCTGTCTTAGCCGGCAAACCCGCTGAGTAGGACCACCAGCCCGATTCATCGTAGAAGCCCGCTGCCATCATAATAGCCAAGAGCTCTGGGACATGCTCCGTGGCGAGGAGTCGCTTTTGGGTCTTCGGATTCACTCCGCCGTTGGCAAGAGTGGCACCCATCAGAGCGAGTTCGAGGGTGTTCACGCCGACCGAACAGGCACGGGTGTAAACCCGCAGGGTCTCTTCGGGGTCGGCATAAAGCCGTCCATAATTGAAGAGATTATTGGCGATACCCCGGTTACCGTAGGCTGTTTCATATTCGGAAACCTCCACCTTCTCCAGCACCGGTAGGTCATCAACACCTGCGTAGCCGCTGAGGTTCTCATGAACAGCTAACCAGCGCTCTTCTTCGCTACTAGCCTTCACCAAGCTGACGGCCGCCATTGCGCCGGCGTTCACCATGGGGTTCACCGAACGCGCGGCGAGCACTTCCACCGCTAACTTGCTGTTGAATGCG
>JAKVCH010000614.1 GCA_022447485.1 Polyangiaceae bacterium
CTCATGAGCTACGTTCGCCATTAACGCGACTCTCGCTCGCCTGTGCATTAGCCCAAGACAGTGCCGATAGCGCAACCTTATTACAACTGCAGCGCATAGAAAAAGAAGCCAAGTAGCTTGATACACTTATTGCCCGTATTTTGATGCTCTCACGGCTAGAAAATCGTCAACAAAGTATTGTGCGCCAGCGCATCAGTGTGCGTGAGTTACTGGCTCCGGTATTTGCCGACGCCAAGTTCGAGGCCGACTCTGAGCATAAGCAGCTCTCTCTTGCTGAGCTCAGTGATAGCCATTTCCTCTACATTGACCCCCAAGTGGTAGCCAGTGCCTGCGATAACTTACTGCGTAACGCAATCAAATATGCCAATCAGCATATTGAAGTGAGCTTGCAGTGGATAGACACGATAATGCTACTGTCTATTAGCGACGATGGTCCTGGCGTTGCTGAGCATGAGCTTGCCCATCTCAAGGAACCCTTTTACCGCGTTGGCTCTGCGCGCAGCCGCGATAGTGGTGGCACCGGTTTAGGCTTAGCGATTGCCAACAAGGCTATAGCGGCCCACAATGGGGAACTTGTATTGCAAAATAACCCTCAAGGTGGTTTAGTAGCGACCATAAAACTCCCTACGACCTGATACTGAATGTTCTACTCCAGCGAAGCACTACTGCATAAAAATGATGACGCCATCGCGCAATTTTGGCAGCAAGATATGCAAAAGGGCTTTGTGGACACACGCCAAGGTAAGTTATTTTACGCCTATCATTTACCCTACCAAGCTGACTTTGCGTTAGTGATCAGCTCAGGGCGCATTGAAGCGGCACAGAAATATCAAGAGCTGCTGTGGGAATTTGCGCGTAATAACATTGCCGTGTTTATTGTTGACCATCAAGGTCAAGGGCGCTCTTATCGCCATCTTGAAGATAGCCACAAAGGGTATGTAGGGCACTTTGATGATTACAGCCAAGACCTTGCGCAATTCGAGGAAGAGCTCGACCAAAGCCTAGCGCTCTGGGGATCAGAAAAATATGGTGTCCATCATAGCTTGGCGAGCTTCGCGCGCTCTTCCATTGGATTAGCTCAAGCCGAGCCTGAGGTTGCCTTTCGTGCTCTTGCTCACCATAAAAAGAATGCGAAGCGGGGGATAAACCGAGTACAAGTCACCCGTATCATCTACGCACAGCATCTGGCCTACGCTCACCTCCAAGCAGCACAATTGGGTGGCTCGAAAGAGACTGCACGTCCCCATGGTCAGGTCAGAGAGATCTATCACCAGCTGCGAGCCGAGAAGAATGCTGCCGCAGCAACTCTGGCCTTGCACCTGCGGGCTATCGTCGACTTAAACGAAAACTATCGTCCCGAGCGGGCGCTGGAGTGGTTAAAGGCAGTTGAAAAACGATATTCGCGCATGGATATGCTTCTCTATGCCCGCTCTGTCGACATTCAGATTGGACAAGTCATCGGAGGCAGAAAAGGAGAAGAAAAAATCAAGCATAGTGAACTCAGTTTGCTTCGTGCTGGTTTTGATCAGCCAAGAGCCGTTATGCGGCTCTTCGCTCCGAGCCTACTCATCCAACGATAGGCAGAGCCGTCGGCGACTCTCCGATACTGCACCTACGAAGAAAAATCATAAAGAAAGAACTGTGCTTGCAAGGGTCCATTATTCATCGGTTTCTTGATTCGCGGACGACCGCCAAAGGCGCGCTGAAATAATTCAAGAGTCGATGTCTCTCTCTCACGGCGCTGACCAACAATAAAACCGGCGCGGTCGGCGCCTACCCGATGACAGAATTCCCTGAGGTCTGCATAGATATTGCCAAGCTCCTCTCGGGTTACATTCAAACGTTCCCCGTAAGGAGGGTTAGACAAGACGACAATCGCCCTCTCTTCGGCTCGCTCTTTCACCCCTTCGATGAAGATATCTTCGCGGAAGTCGCCCTCAAAGGCGTTCATTTGCCCCATCACTCCCGCCGTTTCGCTGGCGCGTAAAAAAGCGTCATAAGTTGCGCTATCGGCTTCTGCGCCAAAGAGCGCTGGCCTGGTATCGGCGAAAAGCGCGGGCGGTTTGCCCTGGTAGGTGGGTGCGCCTCCTGGGAATTCTCGATAGGCCGGCTGACGTCCACTCATCCACAGAGGCTTCCCAGCAGCCATCAGTCCGGCCTCGACAAGCAGAGTTCCAGAGCCAGCTAAAGGGTCAACTAATACCTCCGTCTTCGGATCAAA
>JAKVCH010000615.1 GCA_022447485.1 Polyangiaceae bacterium
TCTTCACCGACAATTAGATAGCAGGATTGTAATTGGCCAGTTTTTGCTTCTCGAATGGCTTCGTCGGGAGTCACTTCGTTTTCTTACACTAGAGTTGTTGGAGGAGCGAATCTAGGGCGAATGGGCGTGTAAATCCTCGCCTTTCTAGGCGAACGAGACTAAGAGTCTGGGGAAATGGTTCAGGCAGGACAGATCTCGAAATCTCAGGGACGCCTTGTCGTCATCGGTAATTTCGATGGCGTGCATCGTGGTCATCAATCGGTGATCCACGAAGCAGGAGCTCAGGCAGCTGAAAGTCAGCTCATCTTGACCGTACTGACTTTTGATCCCCACCCAGCAGCCGTGATTCGAGGGCAAGCCCCTGCTCTGATTACCCCTCTTGAGCGTAAGCTGGCCTTGTTGAAGGGCCTGCCTGAGTCGCCGGATATTGAGGTGTTGCGGTTCAGCCGTGAGCTTGCTGCTCTGAGTCCTCGCGACTTTGTCCAACAGGTTCTCGTGGAGCGCCTACGAACCTCTTCAATTTTTGTTGGGGAGAATTTTCGCTTCGGACGCGATCGGGCTGGCGACCTCGATGACTTACGGCTTTTAGGTCAGGAGCTTTGTTTTTCTGCTCAAGCAATTCCACTGAAAAAAGAGTCAGAGAAGACCTTGAGTAGTTCTCGAGTGCGCGCCCTTCTGGCGGAAGGTTGTGTAACCGAGGCGGGGGAGATTCTTGGTCGCCCTCATCTGTGGGGAGGGCGCGTTGTGGCTGGTGATGGTCGCGGGCGAGCGATTGGTTTTCCGACGGCGAATTTAGAGGAGGGCGACGCCCAGCTGCCTGCTGAGGGCGTTTATGCGATTGATGCCTTTGTGGGTGAAAAGCGAGTGCCTGTTCTGCCGGAAGGCGATCGGCTGCCTGGTCTCGTGCATATTGGGCCTCGCCCTACAGTTGAACGGCCGAATTCTGTCGAGGTACATCTCTTCGACAGGGAGGAGCTTTCCACCAATCTTTACGGGCAGCACTTACTTCTCGGTTTTCGAGGGAAGGTGCGCAACGTGGAGCGGTTTGACGGCGTTGAAAAGCTAAAGCAGCAAATTTCCCGTGATATTGAGGTCGGGCGAGAAATCCTTCGGAAAAAAGAAAATTTCTAATTCATTGTGTTCAATGCCTGAACGTTCCGCGCTAGGTACAAACTAATGGCGAACCGTGCTTCGAAATCTCTCACGTCCCTCGATGGCGCCTCTCGACCTGAATTGATTCAGAAGGCCCATGAATTAGGGGTGGAGCGTCCGGAGCGCATGACCCGCGCTGAATTACGAGATGAAATGATCCGCCTCACGACAGCAGAGGAGCAACAAGCCCAGTCGCGAGGTCTGTTCGGCGTTGCTCGCTCGATGTTGGCGAGCGTTGTTGAGGCCGGACTCAAGAAACCCGAAGTTGCTGGTGTGATTCGAGGTACTAATACGCTCGCTGTTCCCGAAAAAAATCGCACGCCGGTCGCAACCGTGACTCTCGCCGAGATCTACATTGCTCAGGGGCATCGAGGGAAAGCGAAAAAAATTGTTCAAGAGATTTTGGCAGAAGAGCCGGACCATGCTCACGCCCGACGGGTTCTTGAAGAGCTGAAGAATTCCCATTCTCCGGCTACCACCGAGCCGAGCAGCCGAGACGCAGAAACGACGAGCCTGACAACGCAGGCTGGG
Organism: Polyangiaceae bacterium; assembly: GCA_022447485.1. GTDB lineage: Bacteria > Myxococcota_A > Polyangia > Polyangiales > Polyangiaceae > NIC37A-2. Next base: position 1,684 of record JAKVCH010000615.1, read on the forward strand.
GTGACGGTTGTTGATGCTGTGCCTGAAGCGGTTGATACCGAGGGTGAAGAGATTGTCTCGGAACCTCCGCCGGAAGTCAGTTCCAAGCCTCAAGCTTCCGTTCAGCAGGGAGCCAATTCGGCTGAGCCAGAATCGCGGGCCGAGCCAGAATCGCGGGCCGAGCCGGAACCGCTGGCTGAGCCGGAACGGCGGAGCGAGAGCCATGATGCGCGGGGCGATGCGCAGGCAGATTCCGCCGAAGACATCTCAGAGCCAACGGATCAGCGTGGTCCTGAGATTGTCTCCGCGCAAGAAGATCCCCTATTTGCGACTTTGCCCGCCATCGACGCTCCACGTGCTGCTCTTCGCCAAGATGAAGAGGGCGTTGCTGTCTATTGGGAATTACCGCGCTCTGCTTTGGCTGCTTGTGGCATTGATATTGACGATGGTTCATTGGTTCTGCGCTGCATCGCGTTCAGCGCGAAAGAAGGCGGCTCCCTTCGAGAGGCCTCGGATATCCCCCTTGGTGCTCCAGACGCTGAATTTCTATCAGG
>JAKVCH010000616.1 GCA_022447485.1 Polyangiaceae bacterium
TTTCCAGATGGGTCTGTTTCCTCGCGTGCCATTTCGGACGGTGGCTTTTGGGTAGGCGTAGGAGCTGCGAGCGAATTTGATGTGTTTGCAGGTAGCTCTTCGTTGGTTCCTGACCACCATATCGTTGCGCCGGCTAGCCCAAGCACAGCCGTGCCAACGATGAGACTAAAGCGCAGTCGCGAAGATTTAGGTCTGGGTTGAGCCGATGTCTGAGCCCAGGAACTACTGGTGCTCTGAACGGTCACTGGCGAGGGTTTTTCAGTTGCAAGAGCGCCTGCCGATAGCTTCGACGCCGAGGTCGTTGGCTGAAGGCTAGCGTTCGCCGTGCCGCTGAGCGCTGTATTGGCCATCGGTGAAATCGTTGAGGCTGTTGGCAGCGAATACCCCTCGACCCTCGTACTCGTATGCCTCAACAAGCACTCTCCGAGCTCATTCAAGGTAGCCGTGCGCTCCTCAGGGTGCTTCTTTAAACAGTTCATCAAAGCAAGCTGTAAGTCGGCGGGTACCTCGGGGCAGAGCTCGCCGATGGGAACGGGCTCTTCCTTCACCAACAGGGTGCAGAGCTGGGGGAGAGAATCGGCCAGGTAGGGCGGTCGCCCAGAGAGTAACTCGTAGAGAATAGCCCCGAGCGACCAAATATCCGCTCGTTGATCGACATCCCGAGCAGACTCCATCTGTTCGGGAGCCATATAAAGCGGCGATCCAATCCACGCTGAGGTTTTGGTCAGACTTAACTCTTCTGCTGAATTGGTGCCCAAGGACTTCGAGATCCCGAAGTCTAATACCTTCAGCCTCTCCGCCCCGTCTTCACGACGGCTGAGAAAGAGGTTGGCCGGTTTTAAGTCGCGGTGGACAATACCTACTTGATGGGCCCGGCCGACAGCATCAATGGCCTGCAGCAGATAGGAGCAGGCTACCGGTACCGTAACTTTACCTTTTGAGGCGAGTTCAGCGGCCAAATCCTGGCCCTCGAGATACTCCATCACCATGTACTGATGACCATCTTCTAAGCGCCCCACGTCAATGACATTCACGACATGGTCACTCTTGATTTTGGCGGCCGCGCGAGCTTCTCGACGAAACCTTTCTGCCCCTTCGGCCCCCTCCGCGAACTCTTGGAGAAGGAATTTTACAGCGACCGGTTGATCTAACTCAAGGTGATGCGCTTGGACAACGATACCCATACCGCCTTCACCAATGACGCGATCCACACGGTACTTCCCGGCAAAAACTTCACCAATCGCACGAGGACTTTCTGACACATTCAGTTTCTAACTGATTTGCGGAGAAAAGTCCTCTCTTCTGGGGCGCGGCTGCAAGGCAAGAAACTACCCTTGAGTTCTGTCACGAACACGACCAATCTGGCGTTGAGCGATGCTTTCTGTTGAACGAGTCTACAAGAGTTTTCAAACGCCTGTACTGAGAGGCGTTACGCTCCAAGTGAAAAAGGGTGAAATCTTAGGTTTAGTTGGGCCGCCTGGAAGCGGCAAAAGTGTTCTCCTGCAGGTTTTTGCCGGTTTGCTACGACCCGATGCTGGGGTGGTGAAGGTGAGCGGGGTGGAGCTTTTCGATGATCAGGGCCGAGCGCGCTTAGATCTTCAATACCAGATGGGGATGCTCTTCCAGAATATAGCGCTATTTGACTCGCTGAATGTGGGTGAAAACGTTGCGTTTCCCCTTCAGCAGGCGCAAGAAATTGACGAGTCGAGAATTACTGCCGCGGTCAGTCGTGAATTGAAAAATGTGGGTTTGGAAGGATTCGAGAAGCGCGCGGTTACCTCGTTGTCAGGCGGACAGAAGCGTCGAGTGGGGCTTGCTCGGGCGGCTGTGACGCGCCCTCCCCTCCTTCTTTATGATGAACCAGCGGCGGGGCTGGACCCAGTCACGTCGAGTCGAACGTTTGGGATGCTAAAAGAGCAGCAGTGCCGATTGGGCGCCTCGATGGTGGTGGTTTCGAGTGACCTCCAGCGCCTCTTGCCCGTAGCTGATCGAGTCGCGATGCTCTATCGTGGGCGCCTTTTACGCTGTCTGCCTGTCGAGCGTTTTTACGCAGACGAGCACCCGGCAGTGCGGCAATTTTTGTCTGGAGGTGCCGATGGGCCTCTTTGACGGCTCGATTCTCCAGCTCTTGGGCGGTCAAGGCATTGTACTGGGCCAGAGTCTTCGTGCCTTAGTGCGAGGGCAGGTCGACGCCCGGGAATTTCTCTT
>JAKVCH010000617.1 GCA_022447485.1 Polyangiaceae bacterium
TTTCTGCGGCGCATGCTTTTCCTTCGTACGAAAGCAATTGAAAGGCGACGTACGCAGGAAATAATATCGCTAGGGGTCGCCAGGTGGGTCGAAGACGCACCAGTGCTTGAACGCGCTTTTCATCCCTCCTGACTCTCTCCCTCATCTAGAGTCGCTTCTAGACGCGACGCCTCCGCTTGAAAAGCCGCGAACATTGCAAGGCGAAACTGGGGCCTCAAGCACCCCGGGATGATAATCCCAAGAAGAATCAGGTCAGGGCTAGACGCGGGAAGTAGACGTCCATACCTTGGGTGAATGCGATCTCGGCAAACATCGACGGACGAAGGTAGACCCCAGGAGTCGGGCCCCCTCTGCGTCGGCAAAGAGAGCTTGAGTACCTCCATGAGCATGCCTGAGCTGCTTGATATGGTGCAAGATGTTGCTCGAATCGGCATTTGGACTTGGAACCCAAAGAGTCACCGCCTCACCTGGTCGAGAACCCTTTACGACTTATTAGGGCAAACCATTGGAGAGACCCCGCCTGGCCTCGAACGCTTCTTCACATTAATTGCACCAGAACAAAGACAAGCTTGGAAAGATACTCTCAAGACGGCTCTTCGCTCTGGCACAGGGTTCGAGAGAAAAACCATCTTTGTCTTACCTTCCGAGGAGCGTCGCGTCTTACAATGCCGCGCCCGTATCATTCGCTCAGGGGGAGGCTCACCCGACTACGTTGTCTGTGTTTGCCGTGACTTAACAGAAGAGGAACAATTAATACGCAGTGAACAGTATCACCACCGCCTAGCTGGCTTGGGTCAACTCGCCGCTGGAGTGGCCCATGAACTGAATAATCCGCTCACCTACGTGCGAAGCGCCATCGAAGAATTAGACTCGGGGGCAGCTGACTCGGCTGAGGCACCAAGCTCTGAGTCGCCGCACTCTTCCAAAGACCTACTCCGGGAATTACGCATCGGGGTTGACCGCATCTCAGAGATTGTTGGCGACCTGGACGCCCTCTCCGCACCGAATAGTTCTGGTTTAAAGGTCTCATCTATTTCGCAAATGGTGGAGAGCAGCGTGCGTATCGCCAATTACGATATGCGCCATAGCGTCACTGTGCAGATGCGCCTGCAGCCAAGAATATTCGCCCATATTGACGAAGTGCAGCTCGCCCAGGTGATGGTCCATTTGCTCCACGATGCGGCTCAGGCAATGCAACACTTGCCCAACGACCAAAGACGCCTCGCCATTCGCGTTCGCGAACGGTCAAAAGCTGCCGTGATTGAAGTCGAAGATACCCGCGGACTGAAAACGTCGCAATCAGAGAATGAATGCACCCCCACCCCACCCAAAAGCCGTTCTCGCCGTTCGAAGAAAAATACCGATGATCCTTCTCTTGAATTGATCGTCTGCAAAAAACTGGTGCGAGAGCAAGGTGGACGGCTTTTCCAAGAAGCGAAGAATGAAGGTCTCCGTTCCACGATTACCTTGCCTCTTGTGCCCGCTCCAAAGCAAAAGCGAAGTGGAGGCAGGCGCATCATGGCTCGAGGCGGCGCTCTCGCAGAAGCTAGAAGCACTCTATTACGCCAAAGAGCTACGCCTCAAGAGATCGAACAGTTGCGACTCTTTGGACAACGACAACAACAACATCATCATGAAATTCGGCCCTCGCGACTTATCCTCATTGATGATGATCCGCTCGTGCTACGCGCACTACGAAGACTCTTTCGTGAGCGTCCTTTGAAGGAATTTGAGGCCGCGGCAGAGTTAGCTGACGAACTTTCTCAATTGAGTAAGAGCGATATTATTCTCTGCGATGTCATGATGCCGCAGATGTCGGGGATTGCTCTCTACCTTCGCCTCCAGTCCGAAGCGCCCGCTATTTGCCCGCGTTTTCGCTTCCTTACCGGAGGAGCAATCAGTGAGTCAGCTCGCCTTTTTTTGGCCTCACGACAAGGCAGTGTCTATCGCAAACCGCTCGTTGACGGCGAACTACTCCGGCTCAGGGCAGATCTTGCAAACCTCGATGAGTCTGCGCCGCAGAACCGGCATTCACGACCGCCACCACCTGAAAGCGCAGATCGATTCACCGACCCCTTCATCAAAGGCTGGAGAGTCCTGAGCGACAAGCTGCCCTAGGGCCCCATCCAAAGAGCAGAATAACAAGCAAAGCATTCCAGGGGCTTTTTATCGGGTCGAATCGATAATGCCCCTGCTAGAGGCGATGA
>JAKVCH010000618.1 GCA_022447485.1 Polyangiaceae bacterium
GAGATTCAGGCAGTTTTCAGTCTTGTCAGCAAAGATCTCTTTGCTAGGTTCAGCGCCCCCTCAGCGGTTCAAGGACCGCTGATCTGGGCCGGCCGGGTCGAAAAACTCGGAACCACCCAGAAGTAGGGTTTCTTATTGCCAATTTAGCTCAGTTGGTAGAGCAGCGCATTCGTAACGCGCAGGTCATCAGTTCAATTCTGATAATTGGCTCAGTCTACTAGAATCACTAAAAGCCTCACTCGAAAGAGTGGGGCTTTTTCATTGTTACTTCCTGCAATAACTCAGGCTGATGGATTGAGATGAAAAGCGGCGAAGCCTTCTGGGGTAAAGAGCGGTTCTAGATTCCTTTCTCGAGCCTTTGTTTTAACAAGGGCAATACGGGTTGGTCGGCAGGTGCCCACTTGAGCGAGTCGATTTCAGCGGCGGTCACCCACCTGAGTGCGCCATGTTCTTTTGGAGTAGGCGTCCCTGTCTGGAGAGAGACTTCGTAGACTTTTAGAACAATGGTGTGCGTCGGGTGATTGTGAGGGTCTGTGCCGATTCCTAGGTAGGGGCCAACCTCCACGACGATGTTGAGCTCCTCGTCGAGTTCGCGCTTGAGCGCGTCTGCGTCCCTTTCGCCGGGTTCTAATTTTCCTCCGGGAAACTCCCAGTGCTGAGCAAGGATCATCTGCTCCGAGCGTTGAGCGACCAGACAGCGCTCTCCCTGAATCAAAGCGCCGCCTACGACGAAGAGGTCGGGCTTTTTAGAATGCAGAGGGGGTGAGCTTTCCTTTTGGGTTTTCGTCATGAAATGCTGCTGGGCCCGTTGATGAAAATTTCGAGGCGCGTTCAGAGGAGTGCTGTCGCCCAGTAGAGTTCGTCTCTACCGCGAGTCGGCCCAGATGTCTGTCACTCGGCTCTGGACTTTTCAAAGAAATAGAAAATCGCTTCGAGATCTTCTCGAGTGGGAGATGAAGCTTCATTCCCGCGGCGAAGGTTCCTCGGCTGACCCTGGTTTCGTCCGGAGGAAGAGCTGCTATGGTCCGCCGCCATGAAGAGGATCTTTCTCGGTGGTGACACCGATTTCATCATTGGTGATTTAACAGATGCTGGTGTGACTCGCCCCTCGCTTGCAAAAAACAGCCTAGCGCGCTGGAGTCGAGCTAAATCTTACTCTCCGGGTGCGGTGCCCTCTTTTCTTGCCTTCGACAAGAAGCGCTCCGTGTTGCACGTTGTGCTGGAAGGAAGCGATCAGATTGTTTCCTACGATATTTCCACAGATGTACCGCGGTGGTTAGGTGCGGTGGACTGCCCTGGTGGTCCTTGTCATCTCAGTATCGCAGAAGATGCTTCCTTCGCTTTTGCAAGTTGTTACGGCGGTGGAGAAGCTCATCAATATCGGATTCTATCTGATGGTCGCCTCTCTCCTCGTATTCGGTCGGTCTCTGTCGGCCGAAACACTCATAGCGTTGTACAAGTTCCTGGGAGACCTCTGTTTTGGGCCGCCTCTTTAGGGGATGACCTGATGGAGGAGTTGGAGCTAACACCAGGGGGAGGCCTCACGCGCAGACGAAGATGGCGCACTCCGCAAGGCATGGGTCCCCGGCATACAGCCTTTAGCCCATCGGGACGTTTTGCCTACGTCGTCGGCGAGTGCGATGCTTCGCTTCATATTCTCGATGTCGAGACTCTAACGGAAGTGGCAGTTCATCCTCTTCTGAATCGAAGTTTTCAAGCCGGAGATTCTGGTGCGGACGTTCATCTATCGGCTGATGGGAAGTTGCTTTATGCATCGAGCCGTGGTTTTGATGCCCTCAGTATTTTCCGATGTGCTGACGAGTCGCGCTTAGAATTTCTTGAGCGCATTTCGAGTCAGGGTGAAATTCCCCGAAGTTTTTCTCTGGTAGGCGATTCGCTTGTAGTTGTTGCGAATCAAGAGAGTCATCAACTCAGCGTCTTCGGACGGGATGCCGCAACGGGGTTGCTTTCCCCTGAGGGTTCTTTTGGACAGGGCCAGCGTATTTATTGGGCTGGCGCATCTGGCTCCTCATGAATTCACCGAGACCACGCGGTGCATTTGTCATTCCGGCCTTTCAGGCGGAACAAAGCATCGGAGCTGTTTTGGACCAGTTGTGTGCTTGTCAAGAAGACGAAGATCTTGCTGCCCCCATCCTTGTCATTGATGATGGCTCCACAGATCGTACGGCGGAAGTTGCCCAGGC
>JAKVCH010000619.1 GCA_022447485.1 Polyangiaceae bacterium
GCGTCTCCCCAGCACTCCACGGACTAAGGTCCAAATATCGCTTTCGGCGGAGAAGTAGTCTTTTCTCTCGCCGGGAGGTGAGTGTCGTCGGATGGCTTGCCAACGTTCCAGTTCATTCAATGCCATGCTGATGGAGCCACTACTCATCTGGAGGTGCTTTGCCAGCTCACTGGCAGTCATGGAGGTCTCGGAGAGATGGAGCAGGGTCCATATTTTGCCCATCGGTTTCTTGAATCCCCAAAAATGCATCAACTGACCGATTTTCTCGGCAACCAAGAGCTCGCTTTCGGGAATTTCGCTCCCTTTCATTTTCTCTCCTTCTGGTGGTTTCAATCTTTTTTGAAACTTAGTCCAGACCCACAAGAGTGCAAGTTCGACACCTAAGCTTGGAAAGCCTCTTTGGAGGGCTTCTGTTCTGTTCTTACTGAAAACACTTGATGAGCGAGGGGAGTGCGGGCGAGGAAGCGAGGTTCTAACGCCCTCGAGCTGGTGTCTTGGCGTTTCTCGCGTCCAATGGGACGATTGAGCGTGGTTTCGGGGAACAGAGAGGGACGGGTTGCGATTGTCGGTGCCGGTCCTGCTGGGCTTTACGCTGCAGAGGCTCTTTCGAAAGCCGGGGTCTCCGTTCATATTTTTGAGAGGCTCTTCGCACCCCATGGCCTACTCCGCTATGGCGTTGCTCCTGACCATCAGAAGATAAAAAAAGTCGGACGGGTCTTCGATAAAATTCTTGCTCGTAAAAATATTCACCTGTGGGCCAATGTCCCCGTGTGCCGGAATGCTCGCGGCGCCCATGGCGTCACTATTCCCGAGCTGGGGGAGTTTTTCGACCAAGTCTTGATTGCGAGCGGCAGTCCGAACGCTCGCTCTCTTGGAATACCCGGCGAAGACTGGGCGGGCAGTTATTCTGCCACAGAGTTTGTTGGTTGGTACAACAGTCACCCGGACTTTTTCCAGCTCAAGCCGCGTTTGGTTGGCCAGCGAGCTATCATCATCGGTATGGGCAATGTCGCCCTCGATGTAGCCCGAGTCTTAGCGCGCGATCCTCAGGAATTGGCCGCTACGGATATCTCGGAAAGTGCCCAAGAGGCGCTAGCGCGCAGCTCCCTGGAAGAGATTCTGGTTGTCGCTCGCCGTGGTCCGAATCAAGCCGCATTTGACGTGAGGGAGGTGCGCCAATTAATGGATCTCGAGGGCGTTTCTGTCGGTGTGGAGCCATTTGAGGCACCGATCTTCAATCAGAAGGCAGAGTTGATGGCCTCTCTTCCGACAGCGTCGGAACTACGAAAGAAGCCGGGTAAAAGAATTATCTTCCGTTTCTTGGCGTCTCCGATTCGATTGATTGATTCGGCCCGCGCGGAGCCTTCTCATCAGAAGGCTCCTAGGGTGACCGGCGTTAGGTTTGTTCAGAATCAGTTGGAAGAAGAGACTCCAGGAACTTTTCGTCCCGTGCCCTCGACAGAAGAGTTCGAAGAAGAGTGTAGTCTTTTTTTTCGCGCCATCGGTTACTTAGGGATGCCTTTCGAGGGCGTGCCTTTCGACGAAGAAGAGCATCTTGTCGCCCATAATCACGGAAGGGTGGTGACGCTCGATTCGGTGAGCTGCTCTGCTCTCTCCGCCGAGCAGCGCGCCACTTTAGCTTTGGTTTCTGCGGACCGACTCTATGCGGCTGGTTGGGTGAAGCGGGGTCCGACAGGGTTAATTGGCACGAATCGTAGTTGTGCTCACGAGACTGTCGAGCAAATGCTTCGAAGACTTCGGCCGTCTCAAGAGCTACGCGGCTTGGATGAACTTGAGGCTTTACTCGCTCGTCGTGAAGCGTTGATTTTTCGGGAGGAAGATTGGTTTCTCTTATCGCGCCTCGAAGAGAAGTTAGGCGGCTCCTTGGGCAAAGACCGCCGGAAGTTTCTAAGTGCCGAGGCGGCCTCAGAGGCGTTGCGCCGGGCTCGTTCCGCTGAAAGTCCCATGGGCCACGACCCATCTGAGGGTGGTTGCCCTAGCCCGGCGAAAGCCGCTTCTTCATGATTCTCTCCCCGGGGTTTGGCCTGTCTGAGGTGGTGCATCGACGGACTCGGGCTGCGCCTTGAGACATTGCTGCAGGGTCGAGAGCGATTTATCGTAATGATAACTGATTTGCGCACTGGGGTAGCGAGCCTTTCGACCTATCGGGCAGCTCTCTCGAAGAGCGAGCCAAGGTCGCG
>JAKVCH010000062.1 GCA_022447485.1 Polyangiaceae bacterium
CCGCGTTTTCTCAAGTTTCGATCCAACGATAATTCTTGGGCTTGCTTTTGAAGATCGCACCACCATGCCCTGGGACTTTTGGGTTGGTGAAATTGCTCTTTATCGAGGAGGCGTTGAGACACCAGCTCAACCGGCGAGTGGTTCGTGTAGCGGCAATTGGGGTGGCTACGAACAAGGCTCAATTACCAAATATTGGTTCACGCAAGGCACCGTCGACTTTGGTGACATCAATTGTAGTTTTGGAATTACCAATATTGGTACAGAGAGCGGAGGCGATGCCGTGGATCAGGTAGCCACGGGCAATGGTAGTTACTTTGGCGCGATGAATACGGCGGACTACAACACCGCAGCCGCCTGTGGTGCTTGCGTCGAGGTGAATGCCGATAATGGAAAGAGTGTCGTTTTAACAATCGTGGACCAATGCCCCATCGATTCTAATCCTCTCTGTGTGGAAGGGCATATTGATCTAAGCGTTGATGCCTACGACGCCCTGGGCTTACCCGTCGGGTATTATGGGAAGGGCGCTCAAGGTAGCCTCAGTTGGCAATACACGCCCTGCCCAACCAGTGGTGGAGTTGAGTTTCGGTTGAAAGAGCCCAACAACTCTTTTTGGAATATGATTATCGTCGAAAATCATACCTACCCCATCGCGAAGCTCGAAGTGGAAACCGATCGCGGGTGGCTGCAGGCCAGTCGAGAGGCGTTTAACTTTTGGCTCCCACCCGGCGGTAATATTGGGAATGGCAATATTCGCGTAACTGATATCAACGGCAATCAAGTCGAAGGCTCTGTCTCGGCTTCGGGCGGGACTGCTCCTCAGTTGGCCTGTGAGTGAGTCGCAATTAGCGACGATCGTTTCGAGCGTCGGCCTCTCGAAGAGAACCTTGTGGCCTCTGTTTGCCGAGGCTTTTCGAAGGAGCACGCCCTCGACATGCCACGGAACAATATTTCACATCATTCCAGGAATTACGCCACTTTTTTCGCCATTGGAAAGGACGCTCACAGACCGGACAAACCTTCGAGGGAAGCTTCAGCTTTGCATGCATCACAGTTTCCCAGGGCTATAAGCCTTCAATGTCCAGCTGCTCGCGCTCAGGAATCACGTTCTTCCACTCTCTTCTGGTTTGACGAAATTTCTTTTGATGCTTGAGACTCACGGTATGAGCTCTTTTGCGCCAGCGTCGAAATGTCTTCGGCGCTAGGAGTCTCCGCATTTTGATAATGACATCAGGCTCTGCGAGACCGGTCTTTTTCTGAATTTCCTCAAAAGAGACGCGGTCGGCCCAGGCCGCCCAAATGAGCCATTCATCGTCGTACCCAGGAGGTTCGGGGTGCTTCGTTCTGGTGTAGGGGGTATCTCCTTTGCGTGCCATTGGTGCTTCTTTCTCCTTATTGTGCGCGTTCCACGGTGAAATGCGACGTTTCGTCGAGTTGGACTTCGATCCTGAGGAGGCAAGGACGACAACAAACTTCACAGTCCAGGATCAGTTCTCCGTGGAGGTCGGCTTCTAGCTGCAGGCTGTTCGTTTCCCAGCAATACGGGCAGATGAATTCCTTGTTGTTGATAGCTTCCATGAATTTGCAGCTTTCCTTGCCTAGGCGGCCTCGAATAAGAATTAGAATCAGGGGTGAGTGGCTTTTGAACGATGAGGGGAGCGCCTGCTCCCATGGCGCTGATAAATTTCTCCGGCCTCTTTTTTTGCCTCGGGGGACCTTTTGACGCGATAGAATTTGGACCTCGCCTTGGCCATTGCGACCGTTTCATCGACGACGGGTGCGGGGTAGTCCTTTCCTATTCGTATCCCGAGGCGGTTTTGTAGCTCTTTTGGCATTTTTTGTGGATGGGCGAGGTATGCGGCGGGAAGAGCCTCAAGCTCTGGCAGGTAAGCTTTAATGAACTTGCCGGAAGGGTCGTGGTCCACGACCTGTTTGCTCGGAGAGTAGATTCTAATCGCGTTGATGCCGGTTGTGCCGCTCTGCATCTGTGCTTGCGCAAAGTGAATGCCCGGTTCGAAGTCGAGGAATTCTTGGGCGAGATGAAGGGCAGTTGGGCGCCAATGGAGCCAAAGGTGATAAGAGGCGAAAGACATGAGCATCGCTCTCATTCGAAAGTTGATCCATCCTGTCTTTTGAAGACATCGCATGCTGGCGTCGATCAGGGGGTAGCCGGTCTCGCCTCTCTTCCAAAGTTCGAATTTCTCGATGTCATGGTTAGCTTCTCGCAGCCCATCGTAAGAGCGAGCCATATTCTGAAACTCTATCTCGGGCTCGCTCTCCAGTTTTTGCATAAAATGACAATGCCAACGCAGGCGCTGGGAAAAACTCGAAATGGAGCGGAGCCATTCGTTACTCCCAGGCCTGCTCGCCTTGAGTCTTCGAAGCTCTTCCTGCCGCGACTTCGTTGCCTGGAAAACCTTCCGAAGGGAAATTGTCCCGTAGGTAAAGTGGTGACTCAGTCGACTACAGCTGTCAAAGGCGCTGACAGGACTTGAAAGGCCCGACTGATAGCCTTCGCCGCGAACTTGGAGGAAGTCATTCAGGGTACGATGGGCTTCGGACTCGTTGGTGAGCGCTGCTCCCGATTGGGTGGGTTGCGTGAGCCCCAAACTCCTGGCCGACTTCGGCTGCCCCCACGCCTTCATCTTGTATCCCTGAAGATGCTTTGGCGCGGGTAGACAGGCTTCACTCATGTATTCCTGCCATTGATTTGCCCAACCGGCTCGCTGTCGGAGAGCTCGAATCACCCCTTGCTGCCTCCATTCGCGCCAGTGAACCCCATTCTCCTTGCACCAATCGCCGACGGCCAGATCTCTCTCGTAGGTTGCGCCCGTTCCGGTTTCTTGGTGGCTCAAGAGTTCGGTAAAGCCCGTCGTTTTCTGGAGTTTTTCCAGTACGTCGACAGATTCTCCAATTTGAATCAGAAGGTCGGCCCCCAAACGCTGTAGTTCCCTCTTGAGCTGGGTAAGGGCTTGATGAACAGCCTGTAGATGAGAGCTCGAGAAATAGGGCTCCCGGTACAGTTCTGGTTCGTAGATATAAAGGCAGAGTACCGTGCCGAACCGGCTGGCAGTGTACAGAGGTTCATGGTCAACGACCCGCAGGTCTTTTTTGAACCAGACAACTCTTGGGGGGAGATCGTTTTCCACTCTAGCCCTTGTAACCAAGCAGTGGCTTCATTTCTTCCGGGTTTAGATTTTTTCCTCGACTTATTGGATCTTCGCTTAGACAACTCGCATCAATTGGATGCAACTCCCCGAAAAAGAGTCATGCTGAGCGACGCTTCATGAAAACAATCGCTCTGATTTACCCGCATCAGCTCTTCGAGACGAATCCACTTTGGGATTACCAGCCCGAAAAGGTGTTCCTGATCGAGGAGCCACTTTTCTTCGGTGATGAAGAGTTCCCAGCCCAGATGCATCAACAGAAGCTATGGCTTCACCGTGCTTCGATGAAGCGTCACGAGGCTTTGCTCCGTCAGCAAGGCAGAGATGTTGTTTATCTCGACTACGCGAAAGCGAAAAACGCCTGTTGCGCGTGTATTCAGTCAGCGCTCACCCAGGAGTCGGAGGTGCGCGTCGTTGTTATTTCACCGGTCGATTTTCTTCTTGAACGGCGCATTCGTCAGCTCTGTGAAGCCGCAGGATGGGAACTCTTGTTTCTACCTACCCCGGGGTTTCTGAACACCCAAGAGCTGAATGAAAGTTATGCGCAAGGCAGTAAAAAACTGCGGATGACCGACTTTTACCGTCGACAAAGGATCCGTCTTGATGTGTTGGTTGACGGGGAAGAGCCTATTGGCGGTAGCTGGAGCTTTGATAAAGAGAATCGTAAGAAGGTCCCGCGGCGCTTGCTCAACGAGATCCCTCCTCAGAAATCGCTGAGGCGTGACGCTCATGATGAAGAGGCGCGGCGCTATGTGCTGAAGCATTTCCCAAAGAACCCCGGCACGCTTGATGAGCTCTATTACCCGTCGTCTCATCAAGATGCTCGAGCATGTCTCCACGCCTTTTTGGAAAAACGACTCTGTGAATTTGGTCCCTATGAAGATGCGATTGTCGAGGGGGAAAGTTGGCTTTGGCACAGTGTATTGAGCCCAAGCCTGAATATTGGTCTGTTGACCCCCGAAGAGGTCCTTCGGACCACCTTGCAGTATGCCCAAAGGCATGAAGTGCCCCTGAACTCTTTGGAGGGGTTTTTGCGCCAGGTGATTGGTTGGCGCGAGTTTGTTCGCATGGCCTACGACGCCAAAGGTGTGGCAATGAGGACAACCAATCACTGGAAGCATCAACGCCCTATGCCGGATTGCTTTTACAATGCTTCAACGGGTATTTTACCGGTCGATGACACTATTCGAAGAATTCTCAAGACGGGCTATTGCCACCATATTGAAAGACTGATGGTTCTCGGTGGTATGTTTTTTCTTTGCGAGATCCACCCTGATGATGTGTATCGGTGGTTCATGGAAATGTTTGTGGATAGTTACGACTGGGTGATGGTGCCTAATGTCTATTCGATGAGTCAGCATGCAGATGGTGGTTTGATAACGACCAAGCCCTACTTTTCTGGCTCGGCGTATATTCGTCGGATGAGCCACTATAAAGCGGGACCGTGGTGTGAAACTTGGGATGGTCTCTATTGGAGTTGGATTGCAAGGAATAGTGCGGAGCTAGCAAAGAATCCCCGTTGGTCGATGATGTGTGCCGCTGCAAGAAAGATGAACCCTGAGCAGGCTTCTTTGCATCAGCGCAACGCCGACATCTTTTTGAGTCAATGGTCTGCGGACTCCGCCTGATCTGGTCGATGGGGATCGAGAATTAGGCTTCCGAAACGCTCTGGGACGTGCAAATTGGGGCGTTTGGTCAGAGTTGGTTGCCAGGCACTGTAAATACGCTCCTTGCCGTAGCGCTCCGTACGGAAGATATTCATTTTCCAGGAGCTGCCTTTTTCTTTGAGCTCCTCCGTCGCTGCATGGAGGTTTCGGATCGGGAATGTGAGCTGTAGATACCAGACATTCCCGACGACTTCGCTTTCAATCAGAGCTTGGCTTTCCCATTGTTGATCAAAACGCCCAGGACCATCAAGTGTGTGAAGATCGAGCTTTTCTCCCTCCGGGCTTACTTCGAACTCGTAGTATTCCTTCGGCGAGGCTGGCGTAGGATCGAGGAAAATTTCTATTGTATCCCAACGAAAGAGTTGAGGGACATCATGACCCTCCAGGGGGTCTGGCTCATCGCGCGTTCGTAAGTCGTAGGAGAGGACATCTGAGCGAAAAGTGAAGATGAGATTTTGGTCGCTTTGGGTAATGTTGACAGCAGTCGTCATGCCCGGAGGGAGTCTCTGCCCTGCATAGTCTCGAGTGAGGTATTTCGTATTCTGGAGTGGAAACGTGGTCGTCAGCTCATCAAAGGAGGGCGGGCTGGCTTGAGGTTCGATGTTGACTTTCGTACCAGACAGCTTTTCTCGATAGGTGCCCGGCTGGACTTTTCCGTTGAGTGCCTCAAGGCGCAGTCGTCCGTTTAGATCGCCTCTTTTCGCGCCTTTGAGTTCCGGCTGGGTGGTTTTCCCTCCGTAGTATCGTTCGAGAACGGACCGCAGGCCCAAGGGCTCTTGCCACTCTTCGCTTTTGGGGTCTGGAGGCCAATAGCCCGCAATTGTCGCGGCAACTTGGTCGACATATGCGGTGTTTTTGCTCCCGAGGGCAAGAGCAAGTGGCACGGAACTGAGAGAGTTGAAGCCGTCGCCATCAGAGGCCAGGATGCCATCGACGAGAGTTAAGTGGGGGCGAGTCGCCTCATAAATATCCGCTAAACGCTCGTCGAAAATCTGGCGAGATTCAGTGTAGCGTTTCAGGTTTTCCTTGGTCCAGCCTTCCGACTTGGCTGCCTTGAGAATTGCCCCGAGCTCTCGGTGCATTTTCCACTTTGTTGTCTTGCCGGGAGACTTTTGGGGATCGATTTCTAGTAGACCCATGAAGTTCTTGATGCCGGCAGTGAGCACCGCAAATCGATGCATCTTGAGCTTGGGTAGGTTGATGACCAGGCCATTTTTTTGATGCCAGAGGTAGGCCTGAGGGAGGTAGAGTTCGCCTGGCAGAGCTGTGGCCGCCGGAAGGGGAACGTGTACCGTCTGAGCCCCTGGAGCGCTCTTTTTAGTTGGGCCATAGTCGAAGAGGTCGATCAGCGTCACTTCTGGATAGGTATTTGCCAGACGGGTATAACCGGAGAGTCGGAGCATTTCCTTGACTGCCTCCGGTTTGCCGATCGCCCAGCTAATTCCCAGCGTTATTTTTTTGAATTTTTTTTCGATGAGGTACTCAATGATTCCTGCGACGAAGCGCGGATCGGTGATGCGGCCTTTCAGATGATCGTCTGCTTTGCGGCTGTACCAAGTAATGCCTCCGACGTTAGGCAAGAGAAGCACTGGCTGCTCGGGATTAAGCTGGAGCGCCATGGATTTTATCAGTTCGTAGGCGGCTCGTTGTGGGTCCAGACCTCGCACGACATAGACGGGCTCGTTTCTATCGCTCAGAGGCTGAGTGGGCATAGCCGCTGCCGTCCTTTCTCTTCGTTGTACGGCGTAGGCCATCTCGCTTGCTGACGAGACGCCATCCACAGGCTCCATGCTCTCTTTTTGAAGTTCAGGCGTCGATTCTCGTGATTTGAGGGCCTCGCTGCTCTCATGCTGCGGAATAGCGCCGGCCTTGAGAGGGTCGTCGCTGCCACTCAAGGGTGGTGCTTTGAGAATTGCGGGGCTGGGTTTTGGGGTTGAGCCTGGTGAGGCTTTTTGACCAAACTCATTCTTACAGCCGAAGAGCACCAGTAAACCCAAGAGGAGCGCTATTGTGTATCTTGACTGGCTCAAGCGTGACATGGGCTCTCGTGTTATCAACTTAGCGCCACGTCGCCAACTCTATTCGAGGCCAAGCAGCTTGGATGGTTTTTCCGATTTCTCCTCAGCTTGGATTCTTTCGGAAAGGTAGTTGGCTGCTTCTTTTCTTGCGATTCTGGGAATGCTGTGTCCGCCCTGGAATTCGATGAATCGAACGGAGTAGCCTGCATCTGTGAATTGTTGTTCGAGATTTTTTCCACCTCGAAAGGGTAAGATGCGATCTTGTGTCCCGTGAGAAATGAATATCGGAAAACGCGGGGCTTCGCTTTCGACGGGCAGTTCTCCCTGGATGGCGGGGGAAAAGAGCAGGGCTCCTTGGAGGGCGGACTGGGCATCGAGGAGTAGCTGGGCAGAAAGCATCGCTCCTTGGGAAAAACCGGCAATAATGATGCTTTTTTCCGGGTATTGCTGACGCAGACCGCGCAAAAAGCCTCCCACTTTCTGCAAAGCTGCCGAGAATCCACGACCATCACGACGAAACCACGCGTAGCGGTCGTTACCGAGGGCAAGGGGAGCTTGAGGGTAGAGTTCGGTGAAGGAGAGGGGCGCGCCTAATGCCGATCCGAGGCCCATGAGATCTCTTCCCTGGGCACCGTAGCCGTGAAGAAGCACGAGGATACCTCTTGATTCTCCGATGGGTGTGCCCTGTTGGCGAATCAGGAGCTCAGGTTGCTTTTTACTGTCAGGATCTGGGTGCTCGGATCTGGTGTCTGTTCGCTTTGTTTCTGCTGGCTCATCCGAGACAGTCTTTCTCTGATTCGACGTATCACAATGGGTATTGAGCAGAGCGAGAGCGAAAAAGCACCCCAGCACGTGAGGGCAATGAAGGAGAGTGCGCATGATGAAAATCTTTGTTCAGCGAACGGTTGGCGCTCGAGGTGCCGGTGCAATTTCTGTTACATTCAGTCCACCGGGAAACATGAAGCTTGTGTAGAGCGCATGGGCAACCACTTGAACACCAATCGGAGCCGAAGCTTCGATGCGATGAATTCCGTCATTTCCCCTCAACAGTACGCGAAGACCTTCATACTCGCTGCAAGAGATTTCCTCGCGGGTGGTCGTGAGCTCATCTCCGTCGAGGGAGATTGTTGTACCAACGGGAGCGATAATATCGGCGTAGATAGACTTATAATCCTCAGGAGCGAGAAAAATATACTTCTTGCGAAACTGTTCTATCGGAATAGCGATAGATTGCGAAGGATCGGTATTCTCGTCTCTTTGGCGCTCACCGCCTCGCAAGAAAATAGTTAACGAAAAGGAATGGCTTGCGATGACTTCAAATGTTTCGTCAAGTGATGGGAAGAACTCAAAGTCTCCGGCATCCATCTTCTTCGGTAATTCGCTCGGCGCGTCTCCCCGGTAGTAGAATTCCGTATCGTCCTCATTGCCGGTGAATTGGAGAGCATACTTGATTGGTCGCCCAGTTGGTCCGGTGGGCGGGGTAACGATATATCTTCGGCCTAGGCTCTCGGCTGGTGGGACTACTTCCTCCAGGTGATCACAGGCTGCCAAATCTTGGGGTACCCGTTCGCAAGGTGAGCTAGAGATAACCTGAATGGGCTGATCTGCTTGGATGAGCGAACCGGAGATGCGTTTCTCTTCGGGAGTCAGTCTTAAGACATCGCCACGGTTGAGCTCGTAGTCTTGCTTTCTGCCCTCGGCGATTCCGGGAATTGTCTCACCCGCAGCAATAGCGGCGTTGGCGTAGACCTTCACGGTTGTACCGTCTTTTTGCGCCGTAATTGAGAGTTCTTCGCCCTCCAGAAGAGCCTGACTATAGCCGGCTGCTCGGTAGCTGGTTCCCCATGCTTGTACAGGGAGAAGTAGCGACGCATCATTGGTGTAGGAGGCGTTACAATCGTAGCCGAAGTTGTCCTTTGGTGGAGCCTCATCATTATAAAAATGTAGAGGGCTGAATTGATAGGCGACCACGGGGCGAGAGCTTTGCAAGTGATAAGCACCCATTGGCTCGAGAAGAGAGAGTCTTGTTGTATCGCCGAGCCCCAGGGAGCAACTATAGCTCCCACCCTTCAGGGCAGGGACCCAAGGTAGAGCAAATTCTTGGATACTATTGGCCGCGACTTTCGCCTGGGTCACTTCCGTTTCAGCAAAGCTAATGCTGACATCCGCGGGTTCCTCACCCGTATTCGCGACGACGACGTGAAATTGAAAGAGGTCTTGATCGACGCGGTTCATCGTAATCGTTGGCCAGAAGTCGCAGCCGACGTAACTTTTCGCCTCGACTGCTTCTTCGCAACTTCGAATATTCTCCTCAGCGCCTACAAGCATGGAGAGCTGATTTAATACATCGTTGGCTTCTTCGGGTAGCTCACACTCAGCTGTGATGGAACCGCTGAGCGATCCAGGCGGGAGAGTGAGTCCTCCCTCGGTCATGCTCGGTGTTTGCCCCGTGTCTGCGTCAGCTTCCTCTGTGACGGGAGAATACCCCCAGACCCGTTCTTCTTTGCTGCAGCTGCTGGCGGCGAGGAGAAGCAGAGTCAGCGTGAGGTGTTTCATTGAGAGGTGAGTTCACTCGGAATACGTTTGAGTATAGAGGGAAAATTGATAAAATCTAGGAAGGCAGGTCGCTGATTGTCGCCCTTTTTGGCCAAAACGAGGGCTCTACGAGGTCGCTCCGTCGTGAGAGAAGCCCAAGAAGCATCGAGAGCCCCGCCTCCTTGCAAGGGCTGACTCGGCGCCCTGGTTGTCGTACTTTTTGAAAGATGGGATTTTTTATTGCTCTGGATCAAGGCACAACAAGTTCTCGTGCAATTATTTACAACGAGACGGCCGAAATTGTGGCCACGAGTCAAAAGGAGATCCAACAATCCTATCCGGCTCCTGGTTGGGTTGAACACGATCCAGTAGAAATATGGGAGAGCCAAGCTGAGGTCTGTCGGGCAGTCATGCACAAGGCTGGCTTGAGCCCTGATGATCTATTAGCCGTTGGGATAACGAATCAGCGGGAGACGACGATTCTTTGGGAGCGCCGAACCGGACGGCCTATTGCTCCTGCGATTGTCTGGCAGGATCGTCGTACCGCTGAAAGGTGTCAGGAACTTCGTGATGGTCCCGAAGGAGCGGAGATTGCTCAACGAACAGGTTTGGTCGTGGACGCCTACTTTTCGGCCACGAAGCTCGAATGGCTGTTGAAAAATATCGATGGTGCCCGGGCTGCCGCTGAGCGCGGCGATCTTGCATTTGGAACGGTCGATAGTTGGCTTCTCTATTGGTTGACCGGGAAGTCCAAACACATGACGGATAGCTCGAACGCATCTCGGACCATGCTTTATAATATCCATGAGCAGAGATGGGATGATTATCTGCTGGAGCTTTTTGGGGTGCCAGCATCTATCTTGCCCGAGGTGAAGGGGAGTGCGGAGGTTTATGCTGAAGCTACGGGGCTGGATTGCTTAGCAGGGGTGCCTTTGGCTGCTGTTGCTGGAGATCAGCAGGCCGCTATGGTCGGCCAGCTTTGCGTACGCCCAGGGGTTGTCAAAAGCACGTACGGCACTGGCTGCTTTCTTTTGACGAGTACAGGAGCAGAAGTCCAAGATTCTAAAAATAGACTCTTGAGCACCGTAGCCTGGAGTTTTCGAAATCAGGTGCACTACGCTTTGGAGGGTGGGGTCTTTGTGGGGGGAGCCCTCGTTCAATGGTTGAGAGACGGGTTAGGAGTGATTGAAGAAGCCGCGGAGGTCGAGGCTTTAGCCGCCCAAGAAGATAGTAGTGGCGGCGTAGTGGTTGTGCCCGCGTTAGCCGGTTTAGGAGCTCCTTATTGGGATCCTGATGCTCGGGGAACGATTTACGGAATCACCAGGGGGACGAATCGGGCTCATATTGCGCGAGCCAGTCTCGATGGCATAGCTCATCAGGTGGTCGATTTGGTTGAGGCCTTAGAGCGGGATGCTCAGACTCCTATCTCAGAACTCAGGGTCGATGGTGGGGCTGCCGCCAATGACCTTTTGATGCAAATTCAGGCAGATTTGCTGCAGCTGCCTGTGGTGCGCCCGATGAATTTAGAAACTACGTCTTTGGGCGTCGTCTTTCTCGCCGGTCTAGGGATTGGTCATTGGGCGGCTTTTTCTGAATTGGACGAGTTCTGGAAAAGAGACCGAGTTTTTGAGCCCCAGTTGAAGTTATCCGAAGCGCAATTGCAGAGAGCCACGTGGGTGGAAGCTGTGGAACGCTGTCGTGGTTGGAGGAGAATATGAAATTGAAGCGATCCGAACACCTTTCGCGCTTACGCGATGCTCAGCGAATTTGGGATATCATTATCATTGGAGGCGGAGCCACAGGTTTAGGCACCGCTGTTGATGCGGCAGCTCGGGGCTATTCTGTGCTTTTGTTGGAGCAGGCTGACTTTTCGAAGGGAACATCAAGCCGGTCGACGAAGCTGGTGCACGGCGGAGTCCGCTATCTTCAGCAAGGCAATGTGGGTCTTGTGATGGAGGCTCTGAAAGAACGCGGCTTGCTTCTTCAAAATGCCCCCCACTTAGTTCGCGATGTGCCCTTCTTTGTTCC